>JANNFZ010000200.1:0-2017 GCA_031380375.1 Hyphomicrobiales bacterium | reverse complement strand
CGAAAGCCTTGAGGGCAAAAAGGGCCAACCCCGCATGAAGCCGCCGTTCCCGGCCAATGTCGGCCTTTATGGCGCACCGACTACCGTCAACAATGTGGAATCAATTGCTGTCGCCGGAACAATCCTGCGCCGTGGTGCGGGCTGGTTCAGTTCCTTTGGCCGCCCCAACAATCTCGGCACCAAACTCTTTTGTATTTCCGGCCATGTGAACAAGCCCTGCAATGTCGAAGAAGCACTCGGCATTACTTTCCGCGAACTCATCGACAAGCATGCCGGTGGTGTGCGCGGGGGATGGGACAATTTGCTTGCGGTCATTCCTGGTGGCTCGTCGGTCCGCATGGTACCAGCCGAGCAGATCATCGATTGCCCCATGGACTTTGACTCATTGTCAAAGCTGCGTTCCGGTCTCGGCACTGCTGCCGTCATCGTCATGGACAAGTCCACCGACTTGATCCGCGCAATCGCGCGGCTTGCCTATTTCTACAAGCATGAATCCTGTGGTCAATGCACGCCGTGCCGTGAAGGCACTGGCTGGATGTGGCGGGTTCTCACGCGCATGGCCGAGGGCCGCGCCGAAAAGCGCGAAATCGACATGCTGCTCGATGTGACAAAGCAGGTCGAAGGCCACACAATCTGCGCGCTTGGTGACGCGGCGGCCTGGCCGATACAGGGCCTGATCACGCATTTCCGCCATGTCATCGAGGACCGCATTGATCAATACGCCTCCAACCCCGACCATGACGGTGCTACGCGCCGTATTGCAGCGGAGTGAGCGCCATGCATCTCGCTGAACTCAACATTGGCAAATTCAAGTATCCAACGTCAGATCCGCGGATGGCTGAATTCATGGACAATCTGGACCGCGTCAATGCCCTTGCCGAGCGTTCACCCGGATTTGTCTGGCGCCTGAAGGGCGACAACAACAACGCCACGGATTTCCGCGTCGGCGATGACATGGCTGTCAATCTCTCTGTCTGGGAAGACGCCAAGTCGCTTGAGAATTATGTTTTCAAAACCGTGCATGTACAGTTCTACAAGAAGCGCGAGGCGTGGTTTGGGCTGATGGAAAAACCCCACATGGTTTTCTGGTGGGTGACTGAGGGCCATCAGCCGACATTGGACGAGGCCTGGGCCAAGTTACAGGACTACGAGAAGAACGGCGCGAGTGATGCGGCCTTTGGCTGGGTTGAGGTAATCGACAGGGAGCGCTGGCATGCCCAGCGTTGCGGGTGACGCAATGTTCGCAGTTCGCAAGACTTTTGAACTCGCCGTGTGCCTGCTCGGTTACTGGATCGGCAAGGGCTATGGCGGCTGGGGTGCCGGCATCATTCTGGCCTTTGGCGGGCTTTACGCCACGTCCTATGGCTGGGACATTGTGATGCGTTCAGCGCCTGACCATGTCAAAACCCCGCCGCCATCGCGCAACTTCGCCTACGGCGTTATTTCCACTCTGGCGATTCTGGTCGCATCATTCGTTTTGTGGGGCAAATAATGCCGAAACTGAAAATCGACGGCAGGGAAATCGACATCGAGAGCGGCACGACGTTGTTGCAGGCTTGCGAACTCGCAGGCGCCGAAGTGCCGCGCTTCTGCTACCATGAGCGTCTGTCGATTGCGGGCAATTGCCGCATGTGCCTTGTTGAGGTGAAGGGCGGACCGCCGAAGCCGCAAGCCTCCTGCGCCATGTCGGTCAATGACCTGCGCCCCGGTCCCAACGGCGAGCCGCCGGAAGTCTTCACCAACTCGCCCATGGTGAAAAAAGCCCGCGAAGGCGTGATGGAATTCCTGCTTATCAACCACCCCCTGGATTGCCCGATTTGTGATCAGGGCGGCGAATGCGATTTGCAGGACCAGGCCATGGCCTATGGCAAATCCAGAAATCGCTTTGTTGAGAACAAGCGCGCCATTGAAAACAAATACATCGGCCCCTTGGTCAAAACCGAAATGACCCGCTGCATTCAATGCACGCGCTGCGTTCGCTTTACGACGGAAGTGGGCGGCATCGAGGAACTTGGCG
>JANNFZ010000182.1:0-13261 GCA_031380375.1 Hyphomicrobiales bacterium | reverse complement strand
GGCTGCCGCCATTTCATATGGCAAGCGCGCCTTCCATGAACAGCGCGCCATGTCCCTGGAACAGGCCTATGCGTTTACGGCGGGCGTCATGGCCCGCAACATGCTTGATGGCGCGGCTTGCGAGGGGCTAGATGCCTTCATCAACAAGAGGCATCCCGATTGGCCGAACCTGACGTGACTGTTCCTGAAGCTGTGAACCACGACAACTATTCGGCAGACTATATTCGCGGCATCCTGCGCGAGGTGGAAACCATTGCGCTGGTGGGCGCTTCAGCCAATGACGTCAGACCCTCCAATCTCGTGATGAAATACCTGATGGACAAGGGCTACACCGTAATCCCCGTCAACCCAGGCCTCGCCAATCAAGAACTGCACGGGCAAAAGGTCTATGCGAAGCTCTCCGACATTCCCGTGGCAATCGACATGGTTGATGTTTTTCGCAATTCTGAGGCAGCGGGTTCGGTAGTCGACGAGGTTCTCGCGCTCCCAACCCTGCCGAAGGTGATATGGATGCAGCTATTGGTTCGCAATAATGCCGCGGCTGCCAAGGCAGAGGCCGCAGGTTTGAAAGTTGTGATGAACCGCTGTCCGAAAATGGAATATGGCAAGTTGTCTGGGGAATGGGCCTGGGTTGGCGGCAATTCGGGGATTATTTCGTCGAAGCGCCAGACACTGCATGAGAGCGGACGGCTGCAAAGCCTTGGAATTGGAAAAGTGCCAGAATAGAGGTCGCCAAGGCTGCCGGCCAGGTTCACCCTTCTCCCCTGGAGAATGTGCCGAGCCTTGCGAGGCGGATGAGGTTCTTTTAAAGGACCTCACCCGGCGCGTTCCGCGCCACCCTCTCACAAGGAGAGGGGACGAGCATTACACAGGAGATGACCATGAGCGACAAGAAGCCGGGCTTTGACACACTTGCCATCCATGCCGGAGCCGCGCCCGATCCAGCCACAGGCGCGCGCGTCACGCCCATCTATCAAACCACAGCTTTCGTCTTCAATGACGTGCAGCACGCCGCTGATCTTTTTGCCTTGAAGGCTTTCGGCAACATTTACACCCGCATCATGAACCCCACACAGGCAGTGCTTGAAGCCAAGGTGGCAGCCCTTGAAGGTGGCACGGCCGCCCTGGCGGTCGCTTCCGGCCATGCGGCCCAGCTCATTGTTTTCCACGCGCTCATGCAGCCCGGCGATGAATTTGTGGCGGCACGGCAGCTCTATGGCGGCTCAATCAACCAGTTCAGCCAGTCCTTCAAGTCTTTCGGCTGGCATGTGGTGTGGGCCGACTCTGAAGACTTGTCATCGTTCGAAAAGGCCATCTCGCCCAAGACCAAAGCGATTTTTATTGAATCAATTGCCAATCCGGGCGGCCGCCTCACTGACATCGCCGCCGTTGCCAAGATCGCCCAGAAGGCGGGCGTCCCGCTGATCGTCGACAATACTTTCGCGACACCTTACTTGTGCACGCCGTTTGACCACGGTGCCAACATCATCGTGCACTCGCTGACCAAATTCATGGGCGGCCATGGCAATTCCATGGGCGGCGTCATTGTTGACGGTGGCAATTTCGACTGGTCGAAGAGCGGTAAATATCCCCTGCTCTCGGAGCCCAACGAAAGCTATCACGGCATGAAGTTCCACGAGACATTTGGCGGCATTGCCTTTGCCATCGCCTGCCGGGTTCTGGGACTTCGCGACCTCGGCCCAGCCATTGCGCCGTTGAACGCGTTTCTTATTCTTACAGGCATGGAAACATTGGGCCTGCGCATGCAGCGCCATTGCGACAATACCCAGAAAGTGGCGGAATGGCTTGCCAAGAATCCAAAAGTCGCCTGGGTCAATTATGCCGGCCTGCCGTCAGACAAGCATCATGCGTTGCAATTGAAATATGCCCCCAAGGGAGCAGGCGCTGTATTCACATTCGGCCTGAAGGGCGGATATGACGCCGGCGTCAAGCTCGTGTCACAGGTGAAAATGCTGTCGCATCTCGCCAATGTCGGCGACACGCGCTCGCTCATCATTCACCCGGCTTCGACAACCCACAGCCAGCTTTCAAAAGAACAACTGGTCAAAGCAGGCGCTGGCCCTGATGTGGTGCGGCTGTCGATCGGCATTGAGTCCGTCGAGGACATTATCGCCGATCTGGAACAGGCACTCGCGTAATCATCAGACCGTGCAAATGCCACAGGGTGAATGCGACTACGAGCAACGCTCCGCCCTGGTGCATCAGCGCAGTTGACAGGGGCACCTGCCCCAGCACGGTCGCGATGCCGAGCGTCACCTGCACGCAGAGACCGAGCACAATCAGCCAGCCGCTGCCGCGGCGGTGGGCGCGCGCCATGAACAGGCCATAGATGAAAATGCCATAAGCGAGCACACGGTGGAAAAAATGCACCGTTGTCGCGTTCTCGAACAGGTTTCGCCAGGCGGGGCTTTGTGACCACAACCCCTCAGGGATCATCTGGCCATTCATGGTCGGCCAATCGGCGGCGGCGTGGCCTGCATCCAGCCCTGCAACAAAGCCGCCAAGGGCAATCTGGACAAACACCAAAACGAGAAACACGAGTGCCGACAGGACCGCGCCCGATCGTTGCCATTGCCGACGAGACGCCAAACCCAGCATGGTCCATGTGATGGCAGCGAACAGGGCGACGGCGAGTGAGAGATGTGCCGCCAAGCGATACTGGCTGACATCGGTGCGTTCGGTGAGACCCGAAGACACCATGTACCAACCGAGTGCTCCTTGCAGTCCGCCGAGCACGAAAATCACCAGCAGCCGCAGCCACAACCGCCGGGTAATCCGGCCGGTGGCCACAAAAAACACCAAGGGTGCAAGGAAGACAAAGCCAATGAAGCGGCCGAGAAAGCGGTGCGCCCATTCCCACCAGAATATCGCCTTGAAATCCCCAAGGCTCATGCCCCGGTTCTGGATCTGGTATTCAGGAATGAGCTTGTATTTATCGAAAGCCACCAGCCATTGCTGTTCGGTCAGCGGCGGAATGGCGCCGAGCAGCGGTTGCCATTCGGTGATGGAGAGACCGCTGTCGGTCAACCGCGTGGCACCACCAACAATGACCATGGCTGCAACCAGCAAGGCCACCAGCAGGAGCCAGAGCCAGACGGCGAAGCCGGAGCTGTGTGATGTTGTTTCCATGGTGGTCGGATAGGCCAGCACCTTTGCAGCGGCAAGCGCCCGAAAGCCGCAGCCCGCTTCCGTTACGCCGTTTTGCCAGCTAGTTAAGGCCCATGACACTGCGGACCCGGAAATTCATCGGCACGCTGGCGACCCTCGCCTGGCTGGCGGTTTATGCGTTGCTGGCCATGGCCATTGGTGGCCAGTATGTGGTTGGCAGTGGCGTGGTCTTCGAGCTCATCTATTTCGTCATTGCCGGTGTGGCCTGGTTGCCGGTGGCCATGGCGGTCATCCGTTGGATGTCGAAGCCCGACGTCAGTTGACGTTCATGCGTTTGAAACCCGCAAAGACAGTGCCAGGCAGGCTTGAGATGAGAGCTTCGACATGGCTCACCTTGCCGTAGCGGCTGGAAACAATCACCCGCGGCAAGGCATGGAGATGGTCGCGGTGGCCGTCGGTGATGGTGCCAAGGCGTGTCGTCACCGCCGTTGTGTAACCAGCCTCCCGGCACAGGACGAAGTCACGTGCACCAGCATGGGCCACATTGCCATAAGGGTATGCAAAATGTGCGATGGGCCTGGCAATTTCGGCGGCCAGCCTTTGGCCAGAATCGGCAATTTCGCGCATGGCGTCGTCAGGGGCCAATTTGCTGACGGCATAGTGGTTGAGCGTATGGGCTCCAATCTCAGCCAGCGGTTCCGCCGCCATCTGGCGGACCTGATTCCAGGTCATGGCCTGGGATGTGCAGAGGGACTTCAAGTCAACGCCATGGGTATCAGCCACGCGGCGCATCCAGTCGCGCTGTTCATATTCCGGCATGGCCTGCACCGGTCCTGCAAGCTTGTTCCAGGCCTTGCGCTTGTCGGCCAATGAATTGGTGGGCAGGCGCTGCGTCCGACCCTGGAGTTTGACTGCAATTTCGGCGTTGCGGGCGATTGTCTGTTCGAGGCCCTGCCACCACATTTCGCAACTGCCATCAATGATGCCGGGCGTGACATAAACCACAAAGCGACAGTTGTGGCGCTTGAACACCGGCATGGCGTGGACGAGGTTGTCGGCGTAACCATCATCCAGCGTGAAGGCCGCAAAGGGCCGCCCGTCAAAGCGCTGTTCCTTGAGGCGTGCCGCGACTTCACTGAGGGAAATGAATTCATAGCCCCAGACTGTCAATGCCGTCAGCAGCGCATCAAGAAATGCCGGTGAAATTTCCAGATTGGCATTGGGCGAAAAGCCGTTCTCGTCACCAATGTCCGGCTTGACATGGTGCAGGCAGAAAATCACGCCACGGCCCGGGAAAGCACGGCGCAGGACGTGGCTTGCGCCAGTCCAGTGCATGGCTTCGAAACTGGCCTTGAGAAAAGATTTCCTTGGCATTTTCAGAAGGCCAGCAAGAACGGTGCCATGGCTTAGCCGGTCATGCGGGCGGGAGGCGCCGATGCCGCCGTTTCGAGCTTCACAAACAGCGCTTGGGTCACGCCGCGTGTGGCAAGGGTGCGCGCCGCAGCCGCCGCATCGCGCTGGCGGCCGGGGCCAGTGAGAAAGACCGCAGCCTGGCAACCTTGCAAGGCGGCGGGCGTGTGGGGCGATGCTTCGCCCGCATGCACGAGCACCACGTCAAAGATTTGCATGAGAGCCGTCAGGATCGGTTCGATCCGGGTATTTACCATGTGGCGCGATTGGGCACCGTTATCCATGCCATAGCGGACCACCTGCACGTCCGACAGGCCGTCACGCAGGATGACTTTGGTGAAGTCGGCGTGGCCCGCCACGAGTTCCGTAAGACCCGGACCATTGGGCAAGGACAGGATGTCAATGACCGAGGGTCGGGCGGGTGTTGCGTCAACGACGATGGTGCGCACACTGCCCGAAGCCAGGGCACGCGCCAGGGCCACAGTCACCATGGCGGCTTGGTGATTGCCGCCAATGCTGGTGATGCCGACACCCTTGATGCCGGATGTCCGCCGCAACTCGTCGAGTGCCTGTGCCAGTCGCGAAATGGGTTCGGCCAAACCCGCGCCTTGCTGTGTTCCGGACAGCAATTCAAGGGTGTCGGTCAATGTCGAAGGTGAAGGTATGGCCGCCACCAACTGCGGCGGTGCAGGCTCGGCGGCTTGCTTAAATACGACAGGCTGCGGCCGGTCATTGTCCGCCCGTTGCCGGAGATCTGGCACGCGAATGCCCCCCTCCGGCATGGCGGCATTGCGAATGGGGTGTTTGCGCGGGGTGGCAGTGAAGTCAGACACAGCCATGGCATTGATGCGTGCGGCCTGCACCATGATTTCCAGCAGGAAGGCAATGCCAAGTCCAAAGCCCAGTCCCGCCAATGTCACCAAGGTGACTGTGGGGCCGATCTTCGGGAAATAGGGATTGGCCGGTGCCGAGGCCGTCTGGATCACCCGGGCAAACCCCGGTTGCAGGTTCATGTCCTGCCGGGCATTGGCGTCGGCATAGCGCGACAGCATGGTCTCCAGCAGCGTGCGGTTTGCGGTGGCCTCGCGTTCCAGTTCTTTCAGTTTCACGTCGCTCTGCAGGGAATCGCCTTCGCGACCCTTCATTTCCTCAAGGCTCTGGCGCAGCGAGTCGGCACGGGCCGCAGCCACGTTGGCCTGGCCCTGCAACGCACCGACAATCTTGATGGCTTCGCGGCGCAGCTGCCCGTCGACATCAGCGGCTTCCTTTTGCGCCGCCTTTACTTTTGGATGGTTGGGAAGATAGGTCGCCGAGAGGTCAGAGAGCTTGCGCTGCACCGAAAGTTGTTGCTGGCGCAGCGCCTGGATGACGGGTGAACTCAATACATCGGCGGAAGCATCAACCGAGCCTGTGGTTTGCAACATGCGTGAAATTTCTGCGGCCCTCGCTTCAGCTTCGCTGCTGGCCGCTTCGGCAAGGGTGATTTGTGAATTGAGTTCGGAGATTTCCTGGGCGCCCAATGTGGCGGTCTGCCCCTTGAGCAGGCCTGAATCAGCGCGGAAGCGTTCGACAGCCGCTTCCGACTTCAAGACTTTGCCACGCAAATCCGCAATCTGCTGCCCAAGCCACTCCCGCGCCCGTTCGGTCGATCCGGAAGTGCGCTCGCGGGTTGACAACACGTAGATTTCGGCAAGAGCATTGGCCACGGCCGCGGCAGTCTTGCCGTCGCCTGCAATGTATTTTATGCCAATGACGTTCGACATGGGCACAGGATAGATCGTGAGATTGGCCTTCAACACTTTGTAGGCGCGCTGTTCCGGTGTCATGGTTCGTGGATCGTCGGAAAAACCGGTCCCCACAAGAATGCGCTTCACCTTGCCCATGCTTTTGCGCAGCGGTTCAAACTCGCCCTGCCCCACCAGCCCAAGCTTGCCCATGACGCGGGTTGCGATATCTTCGGATTCGAGCACCGCCACCTGGCTTGCCACCACCCGGTCGTCAATGGGATCACCGCGCATATCAGGTGTTGCCCCTGTCGTCTGGTCGAAGGGTGTGGAAAGATTGTCGATGAGGACGCGGGCTTCGCTTTGGTACTGCGGCTTGAAAATGGTGATGATGGCGAGCCCTGCACAAAGTCCCGCCACAAGGCAATTCACAATCAAAAACTTCCGCCGGAACATGCCGCGCAGAATGTCCATGAGGGAAAAGGAGGCTGGTTGGGAAGCCAGCTGTGTCATGACGTTTTACTCAAGTGTTGCAGTGTTTTGGCCCGCATGAGACTCGCACGGTGAGGCACCTTTCAGCCGATATGGTAACCAATCAATTAACAGCCGGATGTTGTGGCTTAAGTGATTGCTAACCATGATTGCCTAGTGTCGCGACAAGTGGCGGGCCGGTGTTCGGGCCGTCGAGGTCAGTTTGAGACAGTCCGTATGCGTATTCCCGCCCTCGTCATTTGCGCCGTCCTGTTGCAGTCCTGCACGGGCACGTGGGAGCAGGATCGGCCCATGTCGCCGCCCGGCGGCACCGGCATTACTGTCCGTGACGAAGTCGTTGAAGGACAGGACGCGGTTTCCTCCGTCTCGCAGCTTCCGGCTTCCAACAGCATCGGAGCAATTCCACCGTTCGGTACCCAAGGCCAGGCGGCGGCTTATGAATTCGGCCAAGGCTACCGGGTGGGTGCAGGCGACAAGCTGAACATTCGCGTGGTTGGGGAGACCGATCTCACGGGCGAGTATGTGGTGGACCCGACGGGTGTGCTCTCCATGCCCTATGTGCGTTCTGTTTCAGTTGCCGGAATGACCACCGGCGAAATTGAACGCCTGATCATTGCCAAATTGCAGGATGGTTTCCTGCGCGATCCAAAAGTCTCGGTGCAGCCCGTCAATTTGCGGCCCTTTTTCATCATGGGTGAAGTCACCACGGGCGGCAGCTTCCCCTATCAGGGCGGGCTCACGGTGCAGCAGGCCATTGCCGTTGCCGGGGGCTATGGCGCACGGGCCGACCAGGGCGAAGTGCTGCTTACCCGCGGCAACGCCAAGGGCACGATGACTTACAAGGTGCCCGTCACCACGCAAGTCTATCCGGGCGACATTGTGTATGTGCGCGAACGCTGGTTTTAGGTTTTCCTGCGATGCGCATCTTGCATGTATTTCGAAGTCCAGTGGGCGGTCTTTTCCGGCATGTGCGCGATCTCGCCAAGGCGCAGCAGGCCGTTGGCCATGACGTTGGCATTTTCTGTGACGCGTCATCGGGTGGCGATACAAGCATTGCCCTGCTGAAGGAGGCGGAGCAACTCTGTTCGCTCGGCATCACGCGCATCGCCATGCCACGCCTGCCCGGCATTGCGGATTTCAAATGTGTTGCTGCCTTGCAAAGACTTGCCCGCGAATCGAAAGCCGATGTGTTGCACGGCCATGGCGCCAAGGGCGGCCTGTACGCGCGATTGGCCGCCAAACGAGCCAAAATCCGCTCGGTCTATTCACCCCATGGCGGCAGCCTGCACTACCAATGGAAAAGCCCGGCAGGTGTCGTGTTTCTGGCCACGGAAAAACTGCTGGCCAGATTTGGCAGCGGCTTCGTGTTTGTCTGCGACTTTGAGCGTGAGCTGTTCGGGAAGAAAATTGGCCTTGCCGGCAAGCCCGCCATTGTCGTCCATAACGGGCTGTGGCCCCAAGAATTTGCCCCTGCCCTCGCCAACATCAACGCCAAGGACCTGCTGTTTGTCGGCGAAGTCCGGCATTTAAAAGGCATCGACATTCTTCTCGAGGCCATCGCGCTGCTCAAGCCCAAGCGCAAGACGACACTTTCGGTGGTGGGCGACGGGCCGGAACTCGAAAGCTACAGGAAGCGGGTCGTCGATCTTGGCCTTTCAGGACAGGTGAGTTTCGAGGGCCGCAAAGCCATTCGCGAGGCTTTCAAACTCGGCCGGGTCATGGTCATGCCGTCGCGCCACGAGAGCTTTCCCTATGTGGTGCTGGAAGCGGCGGCGGCGGCGGTTCCGCTCATCGCCACGGCGGTTGGCGGCATTCCGGAAATCCTTCCCGGGAACATGCTGATTGCCCGGCCCGATGCCCGGCTTCTGGCCGACAAGCTCCTCAACTATCTCGAAAACGGCGCGATGATCCAAGCGGAGGCCCGGGCCCTTTCAGGCAAGTTGGTCAACGATTTTGCCGCACCCGCCATGGCCAAGCGCATCACGGATTTCTATTCCACACTCAAAATCTGATCCGTTAACGATTGGTTCACCATCGCAAGGTGCAGGCAAAGCCTTAACTGCCGATGGGCGCATCCCTTGCTGACACTCCAACCAAGACCCCTCGTTTGTCCCGGATTGGTGCAGGATACATGGAACGGCAAGTAGACTACAAGAAGCAGCTCGCCCGCGCGGTGCAGTTTGATCCCGATCCCGTGGCGGAAGTGCAGGAACTGCGCGAGCAGATTGCCCAGGACCTGCCGGACAAGCCTTTTGTGGCGCCCCACGTGGCGTCTGTCCTGATCCGCCTTGGCGAAACCTTTGCGATCTCCGCTGTCGCCATCGCCCAGTTGCTCTACTATCCGGGCTTTGCCCAGGCCGAGACGCTTTGGCTCTACGGGCTCGCCATTGCCCTGGTGGCCCTCGGCTATCCGATCATTCTGAAGGTGATTGGCCTCTACACCTTGCCGGAGCTTCTCAATCCCCTGCGCAATCTTGCAAAGGTCGTTGCGGTCTGGTCGATCCTGATCGGGCTTGTGGCGTTTGGCGTATTGGTCAGCAAAATGGGCGACTCGCTGTCGCGCGCCTGGTTCCTGCTGTGGGGCGTCAGCGGATTGGGCTGGGCAATCACCGTGCGTTTTGCCGTTGCGGCCATCGTCCGGCGGCTCAACATTCACGGCCAATTCAACCGTCGCGCCGTGCTGGTGGGCGGGGGTGAAGGGGCCGCCCAAGTGATTGCCACTTTGCAGAATTCCCACGACACAGGTGTTTCCCTGCTTGGCATTTTTGACGATCGCGATGATGCCCGTTCGCCGCTGCTGACGCGCGGCATTCACAAGCTTGGCAGTATCGAGGACCTCATCAGCTTTGTCCGGCGCACGCGCATCGACACGCTGATTGTCACATTTCCGATTTCGGCCGAAGACCGCTTGGCGCAAATCGTCAAGCGGCTCTGGGTCTTGCCCGTCAACATCCGGCTCAGCGCCCAGGGCCAGAAGCTGCGTTACCGTCCGCGCGCTTATTCCTATATCGGCAACCTTGCCCTGCTCGATGTTTTCGACACGCCTCTCGGCGATTGGGGACCGCTGCTCAAGACCCTCGAAGACAAGTTGATCGCCAGCCTTGCCCTTGTCGTGCTGTCGCCGGTTTTTGCCGCCGTGGCGCTGGCCGTAAAACTCAACAGCAAGGGTCCGGTGTTTTTCAGGCAGAAGCGCTATGGCTTCAACAACGAGTTGATCGAAGTCTACAAATTCCGCTCCATGTACACCGACCGGTCTGATGCCGATGCCCGGCAACTCGTCACCAAGGACGATCCGCGGGTGACCAGCGTCGGTCGCTTCATCCGCAAGACCAGCCTCGATGAACTGCCGCAGCTCCTCAATGTGCTCAGGGGTGAATTGTCGCTTGTCGGCCCTCGCCCCCATGCCACGCGCGCCAGCGCGGCGGGCTCGCTCTACGAAAACGTCGTCGCCAGTTATTTCGCCCGGCACAAGGTCATGCCCGGAATCACGGGCTGGGCCCAGATCAACGGCTGGCGCGGCGAAACCGATACCGCCGAGAAGATCGAGCGCCGCGTCGAGCACGACCTGTACTATATTGAAAACTGGTCGTTAACCTTCGATCTTTACATCTTGGCAAGAACTCCATTCGCGCTGCTCAAGACCGAGAGCGCCTACTAGGACGGCCATGCCGAGAACCGCCACACCCGAGCTGCCCATTTTTGCTGGGCTGACGTGGGAGCAAATCCGCTCCGTCGCGGTGTTCATGCTGGCGGCCAGCTCGTTCCTGGTGTTTGTGGAACCGGCACCCGTTGACTTGCTGTTTTTCGTGACGCTGCTGTTTTTCCTGCGCTCGGGCCTCAGCCTCACACTGGGTGCGGCCCCCATGGTGCTGCTGCTGGTGCTCTACAATCTTGGCGGCTTCGCCAGTGCCATGCCGGTGGTCGACAAGGACAAGACCATGATGTTCGTGCTCACCTCCGCCTACATGGCGATGAGTGCGATTTTTCTTGCCTATTACCTGTCCTATGATCCGGTCCAGCGTTTTCGAATTATCCGGGCCGGCATCATCGTTGCGGGCCTCTGTGCTGCCGTCGCGGGCCTGCTTGACCAGACCGACATTGGCGGCTTGTTTCCCAATACCGCACTCAAGGGCCGGGCGACGGGAACGTTCAAGGATCCCAATGTCTTTGCAACTTTCATCATACTTCCCGGCATGTTGCTGATGCACGGCTTGATGACGGGCGAGACACGGCACAGATTCTGGTCACTCACAGGATTGCTGATCATCAGCGCCGGTGTATTCCTCTCATTTTCCCGTGGCGGATGGATCAATTTTCTCGGGGCTTCGGTTTTGCTGGCGCTGCTGACCTTTATCGTGAGCCCGCAAGGCGGCGCGCGGAAGCGCATTGTCCTGTTCGTGGCAGTCGGTGCCTTGGCGGGCTTTGTCGCCTTCACACTCCTGATGTCAGTCGAGAGCGTCAGGGCCATGTTCTTCGAGCGCTTCAGCCTGCTGCAGAGCTATGACGCGGGCGAAACCGGACGTTTCGGAAATCAACTGAACTCCATCCCGGTGCTGATGACACTGCCACTTGGCTTTGGCCCCCTGCAGTATCGCGCCGTCTTCGGAATGGATCCCCACAACACTTTCATCAATGCCTTCGCCTCCTATGGCTGGCTCGGCGGCATTTCCTATTTGCTGCTGATTGCCACCACGATTGCCGCCAGCCTGCGTTCGATCTTCACCAAGACACCTTGGCAATTTGCGGCGATCTGCGTTTTTTGTCCGCTCATGACCACCATTCTGCAAGGCGTGCAGATTGACACTGATCATTGGCGGCATTTCTATTGGCTGCTCGGCATGAACTGGGGACTGTTTGCCGCCACGCTGCAACCTGTCGCCATCAAGCACGGGTTTGCGGCCTTGCCGCCCCAAAATGCGCCGGCGCCGGCATGAGCAACAACAACGCCCTGGCCCGTCCGCCGGACACCGAAGGCCTCCCGCGCATTCCCGGTGATGAGGTGTTGGCCCGCATGCTGGGACCAGGCATCATGGCGCTGGTCATCAAGGTGGCGAGTGCCTTTCTCACCTACCTCATGCTGATCCTGTTTTCGCATCTGCTGGATACAGCGGACTACGGGCATTTCGGCCTGGTCCTCAACCTGTCGATCGTGCTGTCAGCGGTCATTGGCCTTGGTTTGCCAACGGCGGTGACGCGCTTCTGGCCTGAGCACATGGCCAAGGGCGAGGTGCAACTCGCCAGGGGTTTCATGCGGGGTGCGGTCTATGCCATTGCACTCGCAAGCCTGCCATTGCTGGCTGTTGCCGAAGTTGCGGACTACACGGGTTTTGGCCCGCCGGTCACGGGCTTGACCCATGGCCTGCTTGTTGCGGCACTGCTGGCGACAATAGTTTCCATTGCTGATTTTGCATCGGCGGCCCTTCGCGCCCAGGGCCTCACCTGGTGGTCACTTTTCCCGCGCGATATTTTCTGGCGCCTGTCAGCACCACTCGTTGCGACTTTCTTTGCCCACCAGACCGGCCACATCACACTTGGCACCGCATTTGCCTGCACGCTTTTGACATTTGCCGCGGCAATCACCGCGCAGCTTTGGGTTTTGCGCCGGTCAACGCATCGGGCGGCGGGCCATGTGAAATCCGAAATGGCTTGGGGCTATTGGAGCAGGTCGCTGGTTCCTTTCGCTGGCTCAAGCCTGATCTTCGCCATGGTCCAGCAACTCGATGTGGTTGTGGTTGGCGCACTGGTTGGTCCCATCGAAGCGGGTGCCTATTTCGCGGCCCAGAAGACCGCAAGCCTTCTTGGTCTCGTGATGATTGCGGGCGGGCTTGTGGCAGCACCATTGATGTCATCGGCGTTTCATTCCGGCAAAACCGATGATTTGCGCCGTATCTGCCGGTTGCTTGCGCTCAGCATTGCCGGCACGACACTTGCCGGGTTTTTTGTGCTGGCGCTGATTGGCCCGCGCCTCCTTATGCTCTTTGATCCGCATTATCTGTCGGCCTATCCGATACTGCTCATTCTTGCCGCCGGCTTCTGCGTTGACGCCCTGGCCGGCCCTTCGGCCTATCTCATGCAGATGACATCACTTGAGCGGCCCTATGTGCGCATCATGGCCATCGTCTATGCCTTTGTGCTTTCGTTGCAGTTCTATTTGGTGCCACGTTATGGCGTGGTCTCGGCTGCTGTCGCCAGTGCGGCAGGTGTCTGCCTGTGGAATGTCATTTCCGTCCGCCTGCTGCGGAAGGAAATCGGCATTGACCCTTCGGTGCTCGGTGTGGTGTTTCCGGTGAAAGCCCGCGCATCATGACAGCACCCGACATTGCCGTTCTCATGCCCGTCTACAATCCGGGGAATGAAATTGTTGCGACCCTGAAAAGCCTGCGCGATCAATCCGTGCCGTTCTGCCTGTTCCTTGTGGATGACGGCAGCCGGAAACCCGTTGACTATGAGTCCCTGACCAAGGGCATGGACGTTCGCATCATCCGCCTGGCGAAGAATCTCGGCAT
>JANNFZ010000135.1:0-2786 GCA_031380375.1 Hyphomicrobiales bacterium | reverse complement strand
ACGATCGCTGAATTTCGCGCCATGGGCCGGGCCGGACTCGCGGTTGCCTTCTGTTTTGCCGTTGCTTCCACAAGCTTTGTTGTGGCGCTGGGGTACACTTCCGTAGCCAACATATTGCTGATGCAGGCGGGCGTTCCCCTGGTCGCAGCACTTTTGTCATTTATCCTGTTCAGGGAGCGCGTCTCCGCCACAACCTGGTTAGCCATTGCGGCGGTGATCGCGGGCGTTGCCATCATGGTGTCCCAGTCCCTGACGGGAAAAGTCTCGGCGGTGGGTGATGGTCTGGCCTTCCTCATCATGATCCTGTTTTCCATCGCCACGGTGATCACGCGCCGCGCTGCCCATGTGCGCATGACCCCCGCCGTATGCCTGGGAACAGTCATGGCTGCCATTTTCTCAGGCATCATGGCGGTCAACGCGGGCCGCATTGCCGTCACTTGGCCGGACTTCGCCTGGCTCATCGCCTTTGGCGCAATCAATCTTGGTGCTGGCCTCGCCATGTTCACACTAGGCGCACGATTGATCCCTGCGGCCATTGCCGCCCTTATCGGCACCATCGAACCCGTGCTCGCTCCGCTCTGGGTCTGGATGATCCACGCCGAAGTACCTTCACGCATGACTTTGATTGGCGGAGCTGTTGTCTTTGCAGCACTCACACTCCATCTGTTGCTGGAACTGCGTCGTAGTACTTCCCGGTGACTGATCGAACTGTGGAGAAATACAATGCTGCTGACAGTCTCCTGCCAACGGCACGCTACATTCGACGGCATTTGCAATTGTTCACGGTTTGATCTAGGCGAGACGCATGTCCGAGCATAAACGAGTCATTTCCATCCAGGGTGCCCGCGAGCACAATCTGAAAAACATTTCGCTGGAACTGCCCCGCGACAAGCTCATCGTATTCACGGGTCTTTCAGGCTCGGGCAAATCCTCGCTCGCCTTTGACACGATCTATGCCGAGGGCCAGCGCCGCTATGTCGAAAGCCTGTCGGCCTACGCCCGGCAATTCCTTGAGATGATGCAGAAGCCCGACGTCGACCAGATCGACGGCCTGTCGCCCGCCATTTCCATCGAGCAGAAAACCACCTCACGCAATCCCCGGTCAACGGTTGGCACGGTCACGGAAATCTACGACTACATGCGGCTGATGTTCGCCCGCGTCGGCGTGCCCTATTCGCCAGCCACTGGCCTGCCCATCGAAAGCCAGACGGTGACGCAAATGGTCGACCGGGTGCTGGCAGTCGATGAAGGTACACGCCTTTACATTCTCGCGCCCATCGTGCGGGGACGGAAGGGCGAATACAAAAAGGACCTGGCGGACCTTCAGAAAAAAGGTTTCCAGCGCGTCAAGGTCAATGGCGTGTTCCACGAAATCGACGCGGTTCCCGCCCTCGACAAGAAATTCAAGCACGACATCGACGTGGTGGTCGACCGCATCGTGGTGAAGGCTGATCTCGCCACCCGCCTTGCCGATTCTTTTGAAACCGCCCTGAAACTGGCCGAAGGCCTGGCCGTCGCGGAATTTGCCGACAAGCCCCTGCCGCCCTCACAAACCTCTGAGGAAAGCGTCAACAAGAGCAAGAACGAGACCCACGAGCGCATCATTTTCTCCGAGCGTTTCGCCTGCCCCGTGTCGGGCTTCACCATTGAGGAAATCGAGCCAAGGCTTTTCTCGTTCAACAATCCCCATGGTGCCTGCCCCACCTGCGATGGCCTTGGCACCGAGTTGAAATTCGAGGCCGAACTTGTGGTGCCGGACGCGACACTGTCGCTGCGTGAAGGGGCAGTGGCTCCTTGGGCCAAAACAGGTGCCACTTCGCCTTATTACATCCAGACACTGGAAGCATTGGCCAAGCACTTCAAGTTTTCCATGACGACGCCGTGGAAAGAATTGCCCAAGAAAGCCCGCGATGCCGTGTTGAACGGCACGGGCGAGGAGGAGGTCACCGTCACCTATGACGATGGCCTTCGCACCTACAAGACCAAGAAAGCCTTTGAAGGTGTCATCGGCAATGTCGAGCGGCGCTGGCGCGAAACCGACAGCGAATGGATGCGTGAGGAATTGTCGCGCTATCAGTCCGATCACCCCTGTCATGTCTGCGAGGGCATGCGCCTGAAACCGCAGGCACTGGCGGTGAAAATCGACAAGCTCCACATCGGCGAGGTGTCACAGTTTTCCATCCGCCAGGCCGAGGCGTGGTATCGTGGCCTTGAAGCGAAACTCACACCGAAGCAGCGGGAAATTGCGGCGCGCATTTTGAAGGAAATCCGCGAGCGCCTGAAATTCCTCGTGGACGTGGGGCTCGATTATCTGTCACTCAGCCGCATCTCCGGCACGCTGTCAGGCGGTGAGAGCCAGCGCATCAGGCTGGCCTCGCAAATCGGCTCGGGTCTCACCGGCGTTCTCTATGTGCTCGACGAACCCTCAATCGGCTTGCACCAGCGCGATAATGCCAGACTGTTGCAAACCCTCACCCATCTCCGCGATCTCGGCAACACTGTCATTGTCGTTGAACATGACGAGGACGCCATCCGTCTCGCCGATTATGTCGTCGATATCGGCCCCGGTGCCGGCGTCAATGGCGGGCATATTGTGGCCAAGGGCACGCCCGACCAGGTGATGCACAACCCAAACAGCATCACCGGGCAATATCTCGTGGGGCTGCAACAGGTGCCGGTGCCGCGCCAGCGCCGCCGCTGGCAGGCAAAACGCTCCATTCGTGTGACGGGGGCCCGCGCCAATAATCTGAAAACCATTTCCGCTGAAATTCCATTGGGCATATTCA
>JANNFZ010000122.1:0-9335 GCA_031380375.1 Hyphomicrobiales bacterium | reverse complement strand
AACCCCAAACGCTCGCCGGCCTCGACAGCGGGGCGGGAGAGAATGATGCGGTCCACTTCGCCATTCATCAGTGCTTCAGCGGCACAGGCAACTGCAAGATAAGTCTTGCCGGTGCCGGCAGGACCAATGCCGAAGACAAGTTCGTTTTTGCGAATGGCTTCAATGTAGCTCCGCTGCATGGGCGTGCGCGCCACTACAGGCTTTCGCCTGGTGCGCACCGCGCCCTCGTCCACATCATTGTCTGCCTGCGCCTTGGCCATGCAGATGGCACCATCGACTTCACCGCGATTGATCTCGAGGCCACGGCTGGCCCGGCTGTAAAGGGCGACAAGTGCGGCACGGGCATTTTCAACAGCGGCTTCGCTGCCTTTGAGCGCCAAACGATTGCCCCTGGGGGTGACAGCCACGCCAAGGCGATGCTCGATCAGGGCCAAATGCTCGTCGTGTTCGCCGAACAGCAGCGGCAACAGGCGATTGTCTTCAAAAGCGAGTGTGTAAGTCTTGTCGTCGTGGGTGGCTTGAACAGTGTGGCGCGGCGCGAAGGCACTGGCGGTCTGGCTCAAAGTTTTCGTTCTCCGTTTCCCTTACGACGTGGTGGAATCAAGACCTGCATATTGGCCTGAAAGACTGTTGGAGCCAACACCTGAAATCACCACATCAACAATATCACCCCGCCTGCCAGGAGGAAGCGTCAGGTTGACGCTTTGCAGGTAGGGCGAACGGCCGATCATCTGGCCGTCATTGCGGCCGGGTTTTTCGATGAGGACCGGCAAAGTTCGGCCAAGACAAGCCTGGTTGAAGGCCTGTTGCGCCTGCAAGATCAAGGCCTGCAAGCGCTGCAAACGGTCGTTTTTCACGTCGTCCGGGACTTGGGCCCCATAGGTGGCGGCGGGCGTGCCCGGTCGCTCGGAGTATTTGAAGGAATAAGCCGCCGCATAGCCAACCTCGCGGACAAGGGAGAGGGTTGCGTCAAAGTCGGCCTCGGTCTCGCCTGGAAAGCCCACAATGAAGTCGCCTGAAAGCGCCAAGTCGGACCGGGCGCCGCGGACCTTTTCCAGAAGGCTGAGGTAGGTCTCTACGGTATGACCCCGGTTCATGGCCTTGAGGATTCGATTGCTGCCGGATTGCACAGGCAAATGCAGGTAGGGCATGAGCTTGGCATTGCTGGCGTGGGCTTCAATGAGGTCGTCGCCCATGTCGCGGGGGTGGCTCGTCGTATAGCGGATACGGTCGAGGCCTTCGATGCGCGACAGCTCGGTGATGAGCGTGGCGAGGCTTGCAGTCTTTCCGTTGGTATCGGGTCCCCGATAGGCATTCACATTTTGCCCGAGAAGTGTCACCTCGCGCACACCAGTTTCAGAAAGGCCGCGTGCCTCTTTCAGCACTTGCGCGAGGGGGCGCGAAAATTCGGCCCCACGCGTATAGGGCACCACACAGAATGTGCAGAATTTGTCACAGCCCTCCTGCACGGTGAGGAAGGCCGCTACCTGACCGCTTGCGGTTTTTTTCGTGGCGAGGATCCGGAATTTTTCATCGGCCGGAAATTCGGTTTCCACAACCGGCTTTCCGGTTTCGCGGTGGCGCGCCAGATACTCCGGCAGGCGGTGGAAAGTCTGCGGGCCAAACACCAGATCAACAGCCCGACCGCGCTTGGCCAGTTCTTCGCCCTCGGCTTGCGCCACGCAACCGGCCACGGCAATGACCATTTCACCACCGGCATTACGACGGCGGTTTTTCATCACTTTGAGTTTGCCGAGTTCGGAATAAACCTTGTCAACCGCCTTTTCGCGGATGTGGCAGGTATTGAGGATCACCAGATCGGCGGATTCCGGACCCGCCGCCCGGACATAGCCTTCCGCCGCCAGAATGTCCTCCATGCGCTGGCTATCATAGACATTCATCTGGCAGCCATAAGTCTTGACGAAGACCGACTTTGGGGCCGCCTTGATGGCGGACATTGCGTTCATGCTGTTTCCCTAGACGTTTTTGCGCCTGCCGTGAAGCGCTTCGGCGAGGCTTTGGCGGACCACGGTTTCCGCTTCGCGTGCCATGTCTTTGCGGCTTTGGTGGCCCAGGGTCCCATGGAAAATCACTTCCACCGTGACGGGACCTGCCTTAAGGGCGGCCCAGAGATGAGGTGCCAGGTCCATGTCGCCATACCAGGCATAGGAGGGCCGTTCGCGCCCCGACAAGGGCAGGCCCCGGGCCGCCCCATAGGCCAATGTCACGGGAATGACCGGAAGGTTCGCATCTTCGGCAGCGCCAAAGTAGGACGAGCGGAAAGGCAAAAGATTCTTGCCGTCGCTTGAGGTGCCTTCGGGAAACAACACGATGATGTCACCTTGCCTGAGCCGTTCCGCCATTTCACTGCGTGACTGTCCTGTTCCCCGACGCCGTTCACGGTCGACAAAGACCGTGCGTTGCAGCCGTGCCAGCGATCCGAACAAAGGCCAGCCCGCCACCTCGCGCTTGGCCACAAAGGAGCAAGGCATGACGGCGCTCAACACAACAATGTCGATCCATGACACATGATTGCTGATGATGAGAGTCGGGCCGCGACGAGGGGGCTTACCTGAAACCTTGACGCCGAAACCCAAGAGCCGTGCCAGCATGCGATGATAGACATGGGGAAAGGCCCGGGCCATGCCGGGTGCCACCCAGATGAAAACTTGCTGCAATGGCATTAGGGGCAAGGTCAGCAGCACGAAACCCAGAAGCCGAATGGCTGCCCGCAACCACGCCATCGCTTCAGGTCAGCTGCTTGGACATGAGCAGCGCGTCAACGGCTTCGGCATTTTTCCGCGCATAGTAACCCTTGCGACGGCCTACGACTGCAAAACCCTGTGCTTTGTAGAGCCTGACGGCGGGCCCGTTGTCGGCGGCGACGTCGAGATGCAGTCGTGTGATGTTTTTCGATTTAAGATCGGCCATGAGGGCCACAAGCAATTGGCGGGCAAGGCCCTGCCCACGCCAGCGCGGTTCGGTGCAGATGGCGTTGATCTCGGCTTCGCCCGCGACAATCTGATATTGAACGAAGCTTCGGGCTTCTCCGTCGCGGATCAGCAGGAGTGCCCCACTGCCAGAAAGAGCGAGCGCCAACGCGAGACTTTCCGCACTCCAGCCTGTATCGAAACTCAAGCCATGGAGGCGGGCAAGCGCAGCAAGGTCTGGTGCTTCGGCGTTTCTCATTTTGGTTGCGTCGTTCCCCGGCGATGGTTTGGCATCTGGCTCACGGAGGTAAAGCGGTTGCGGCAAATCCCTGGAAGCTTTCAGATTTGCGGCAAAACGCGCAAAACCTGCGGCAGACGGGAGGTCATGTCCGACGATCCGGGTACCTGTGACAAGAGAGCTGAATGCATCGATCCCGGTGCCAAGCACGGCGAGGCCTGAGCGCAACAAATCCTGCACGTCTTCAGCAGACATGAAATGCACGGCTTCGTCACCCGTCTGCACGCTGATTTCACCGGAATAGAACTTGCCGGTGGCCCCGGCTTGATGGATGACGATCACCCTATCGTGCGCTGTGAGAACAGGTGCCGCCGTTGCCTGCAACGTGTTGATGCCGATGATCTCACACGACAAGGCTGTTGCCATGCCATGGGCCAGCGCCAGGCCGACACGGAGGCCCGTGAAAGTGCCGGGTCCTTTGGTGACGGCAATGCGGCTGATCGCAGAGGGCACGAGCCCCCCTTCTTTCAGGCAGGCTTCGACCATGGGGGCCAGGGCTTCGGCATGGCCCTTGTCCATTTTTTCAAACCGTGCCGCCAGCACGCGGTCCGCCTCCTGATCATAAACCGCAGCGGAGCAAGCAGCGAGGCAGGTATCGAGTGCCAGCACGATCATGACGGCACGCGTGGATTGGCATCGGCAAGACGCTTCAAAAGGTCGCGGAGGTCCTGTTTGTTCAGGCTGCCGATGGAGCCCGACAGGCGGTTGGCGAGTTCCGTGGCGAGTGGATCGAGACCCGAGGTGTCAATGGTGACACGCGGATGCGAAAGCCTGGCAAGCCGCACAAGATCTTCGGCGTCGTCCCAAATAATGTTGAAATAAGAGATGATGCGCTGAATGAGATGCCAGGACGGACGGCCGCGCTTGCCGTGCTCAAGAGCCGAGAGATAGGCGCTCGACACACCAAGGGCCGCCGCCATGTCCTGGAGGGTCACGTGTTTGTTCAAACGCAATTCGCGCAAGCGCGCACCAAAGGGCGTCATGGCGCACCGCCGTTTTGCCGCAGCCTGACATAAAGTGCGCCGCCGCCGCCGTGTCGGGGATGGGCAGGTTGATAGCCGATGACGTGAACGCGAAAGATGTCTTCGTGCAGCCACGCCGGTACTTCCCGGCGCAGGCGCCCATCGCGCTCGGGACTATGGAACTGGGTGAGGCCGTGCAGTGTGTGGCGCGCATAGGGCGATGCGCCCTTGCCGGTGATGACCAGCACGAGCCGCGCGCCGTGGCGGCGCTGCTGCTCGAAAAAATGATAGAGATGCATGCGCGCCGTCTCGACACCTTCACCATGGAGATCAATGCGGGCATCGGGTTCCATTTGGCCGCGCGACAGTTTTTGGGCGGTGCGGCGGTCAAAACTGCCAAGCGGTGGCGGGGCCTGGCGCTCTGGACGCGGCGTCACCATGCGGCGCACCGGTGCTTTGGCGACAGGACCATGAACAGTCAACATTGTTGGCAAGGCTATGATCGGCAGAGGACGCTCGCCGGGGCGCAGCGGCTTGATGCTGCGGCGGATCTCGTCCCAAAGGCCGTGATCGCGAATCTCAAAAGGTTTCCGGCTCACGGTCCTATTCCCAGATGGGCAGCCACGGCTTTTGGCAGCAGGACGGTCATCGCACCTTGGCTTTTCATATGGCCTGCGACGAGGGCGGCATCGTCACCCCAGCCCCAGTAGAAATCGCCGCGCACCGCGCCTTTGATGGCGGAACCCGTGTCCTGGGCAATCATCAATTGGCGGATCGGAGGTTTGCCGGCGCGGGCTTCCTCCGGATAATGCGTCTCGATCCAGAATGGCGTTCCGAACATCCAGAGGCTGCGGTCCACGGCCATGGAACGAAACGGTGTCAGATTGACCTTGGCGGCACCTATTGCACCGAGAGCCTGGTCTGCAATTTCGGTTTCGCGGAAAAACACATAAGACTTGTTTTGCCACATGAGTTCGCGCGCCTCGGCGGGATGTTCCGCCATCCAGTGTTTCACGGTTTGCATGGACATGGTCTGGCGGGTGAGAATGCCACGCCCGGCCAGAACGCCGCCAACACCTGTATAGGGATGGCCGGTCTTTGCCGCATAAGAGAGACGGACCACGCCTCCCTCGCGGAGTTTGACGCGTCCCGAACCCTGTATATGCATGAAAAAGGCATCGACCCAGCTCTTCAACCAGCAGATTTCAAGGCCGCGGCCTGCGAGTGCGCCCTGTTCTATGGCTTCACGCACCGGATAGGCTTCGGCCTTGCCGGCCTTGCGGCAACCATAGCGAAGGCCCGTCTCTCGTTCCTCTGCCGCCGTAAAGGCCACAAGATCATCGGGCTTTCGGTATACGGGCACGGGATGGTCGGGCGATGCCTGCCGCGTGCCTTCGACTTCCGGTTCAAAATAGCCGGTGAACAGGCCTTCGAGTTGAACCGCATCCGAAACAACAGAAGGCTGGAACTCGGCTTCGAAGAATGCACGTGCATCATGCGCAACCAAGGCCGCCTCACAAACCTGCCGCCAGTCTTTCGCCTTTCCGCCAAACATGGCGTCGCGACGAAAGCCGGATCCGTCAGTCAGGATTTCCCCGGCCGAGCGCCGAAACGCAGCGAGGGCAGCCGCGTGGTCATCGTCCCGCCAGCCTGCGAGCGCGTCAAAGGTAACATTTCGGAGAAGCGCTGCTGTCACGGGCGTCGCCGCTCGATCAGTCGGAATCATCGTCGGTGGCGACAAGTTTCCAGTTGGGATTCTTCGATGAAGTGTCACGCTCGAAAGTCCAGAGATCAGAGACATCCTGCACGGCCTTGGGATCTCCCTCGGCGATGGTGCCATCCTTATTGCTCAGAGCACTGATCATGTCGCTGCGGAAACGGACAGTGAGTTGCGCGCGCTTGCCCGTCTGGACCGCCTTGTCGAGATCGGCAGACTTCACACCGACAAACTGGAACACCATGCTTTGGCCAAGCCGCGCGCGCTCGCCGATGGCAGCGGTAAAACTCTCATAGACCTCTTTTGACAGCAGGGGCTTCAATGCTTGTTGGTCGCTGGCGGCAAAGGCCTCGAGGATCATCTCATAGGCGGATTTGGCACCCGCCATGAACTGGGCGACATCAAAGCCTTTCGCTGCCGCAGCAATGGCTTCGAGGCCCTTGGCTGTTTCCGAGCCTTCCGCAGCGTGACCTTTCCAGACCGGTTCATTCGATTCGGGTGCGGAACGTTGTCCCGGCATTTGAATGACATTGTCAGGTTCGGGGCGTGCTGTTTCCTTAAGACGGCCAAGGTCAAGTGGAGGTTTTTCAGTGCCAGTGCGCTGCCCCAATGCTACCTTAAGCCGCCAGAAAATAATGATGGCGACAGCCAGGAGAATGATGTTGAGGGGATCAAAACCAGGGGTCATTGCGGGCTCTCGAACTGTGACCGCTATATAGGATCGGGTCAGGTGAATTGATAGCCCATATCGCACGCTGTCCTTCCCGGCATTGCGGCATGGAACGCGCCATGTTAGCAGCGTGCCGAATGCTCCGGTTGCGGTAAAGCCGGAGAATGAACCCACATCCGAGGCACCCATGGCAAAGACTGTAAAACCCGTTCCGAAAAAAGCCCCTGTCAAAGGCGGCAATGGCACCAGTATCACGGCAAAAGTGGAGGCCACACCGGCGGCGCCCGTGCAACCGCTTTCGGCGCCAGCACCTGCGCCGGGCTCACAGCCCTCCATGAAAATCCTCGGACAATATCTGAAGGACTTCAGTTTCGAGAATCCCAATGCGCCACAATCACTGGCACCCCAGGAAAAACAGCCTGATATCAATATTGCGGTCAACGTAAATGCACGCAATCTGGCGACCAATGATTTCGAGGTGGAATTGCATCTGGACGCCAAGGCCATGAGCGATGGCAAGGTGATGTTTGCGGCGGAATTAATGTACGCCGGCATATTCCGGCTGGAAAATTTTCCCGCCAATCTGTTGCATGCCGCTGTGTTGATTGAGTGCCCGCGCATGCTGTTTCCCTTTGCACGGCAGATCATGGCGGAAGCTACGCGTAACGGCGGGTTTCCGCCTTTGATGCTGGACCCAATTGATTTTGCAACCATGTACCAGCGGCGTTTGGCCCAACAGAACCAACAAAACCAACAGGCTTAGATTTCTGGGGCAGGCCAGAGGCTTTTTTCACCCAGTTCACGCAGCAAAGCGGCATGGGCCAAACGCTCGTCAGCTGACAGGCGTGATGGCAGGGGGTGAGGACGTGACTGACCAACGGTCTGACCCGATTGGATAATTGAATGCTTGGGTGTGCCGGGTGCAGCAAGTCCCAAGGCTGTCTGTCGGCCACCGATCAGTTCGAGATAGACATCGGCCAGAAGCTCGGAATCAAGCAAAGCCCCGTGCTTGGTGCGGCGCGACGCGTCGACGCCGAAACGTTTGCACAGGGCATCCAGGCTGTTAGACGCCATGGGGAACTTCTGTTTGGCGATGGCGAGTGTGTCAATCACCTGGCCCATGTCGACAGGATTGAGTTTTACGTTTCGGAGTTCCCAGTTGATGAAGCCCATGTCGAAGCCAGCATTGTGGATGATCAACACGGAGTCACTGATGAAACTCAGAAAATCCTTGGCGATAGCGGCAAAACGGGGCTTGCCTTTAAGGAAGTCCGCCGACAGGCCGTGTACGGCTTCGGCCTCTTTGGGCATGTCGCGTTCGGGATCGAGATAGACGTGAAAAGTCTGACCTGTGGGCATATGATTCACAAGTTCCAAGGCACCGATTTCAACTATGCGGTGGCCATCCCGGGGTGACAGACCCGTGGTTTCGGTATCGAGAATGATTTCGCGCATCAGAGTCTGTGCTCCTTTTGTATGGCCGTCAGCACGGCGAGGGCATGCATCTGCAGGTCTTCCATTGACCCGGTATTGTAAATGACGTGGTTGGCGCGGGCTTGTTTTTCAGCATCGGGCATTTGGCGTTTCAGGATCATGTCGAGTTTTTCTGCGGTCATGCCGGGTCGTGCCAAGGCGCGTTGACGTTGCTTGTCCAAGGGGGCTGATACGACGATGGTCACGTCAACGTCCGTCTCACCGGATTTTTCAAACAACAGTGGCACATCGACAACAACAATCGGGTGCCCTGCGTGTTCGGCGCGGATCGTGAATTTTTTGCGACGCCTGGCGATTTCAGCATGGACGGTTTTTTCGAGCTGGATCAGCTGTTGCGGATCTTCGACCACGATACGGGATAGTCGTTGCCGGTCAACATGACCATCGACAATAGCATCGGGAGCGAGCGGCAGGAGAAGCTTTGCGCCTTCCGGGCTGTCGTAGAGAGCATGAACTTCTTGGTCAGCATCAAAAACCGGTATGGATTGGCTGCGGAATATTTTTGCGACTTCGGATTTTCCCATAGCGATGGACCCTGTGAGACCAATGACGATCATGGTTGGTAGTCCGGGTCAATATCGCGGGCGACGAGATCATGCAGCTCCTGGGTGACCCTTGGCCGCTGGCCAAACCACTTTTCAAAGCCAACGACTGCTTGATGCAGCAACATGCCAAGTCCGGGTACAATGGCATGACCATGGGCGCTGGCGGCGCGCAGAAACGGTGTGATGAGTGGAGTATAGACGATGTCGGCAACGGCTGCGGTCGGTTTCAGGTTTTGCCACGGTAGAATGATTTCTGATTGATCTGCGAGGCCTGCCGATGTGGTGTTGATGAGGAGGCCTGTGGTTTCAAGGGCTCTGTTCAAGTTCTGGCCTTGCAGTGCTGTGACACAGGAGCCAAAATGCCGTGCCAATGCTTCTGCACGGGCGAAAGTGCGGTTGAAAAGATAAATCCGGTCCACGCCTTGCCGCAGCAATTCATCAATAATGGCGCGGGCAGAGCCACCAGCCCCCAGCAGAGTGACCGGTGCAGCAGCAACCTGCAGCGCCGGCAGTGTTTGCAGGAGATTGGCGAGAAATCCTGGTCCATCCGTCGAGGTGGCGCGCAGCACATGACCGTCTCGCCAGATGGTATTGACTGCTCCAATGCGGCGTGCCCGGTCATCTGCTGCATCGACGAAGGCGAGGGCAGCTTCCTTGTGGGGAAGTGTTACGTTGGTGCCGACATGACTGCCGACGCGCAAGCCTTGCAGAAATCTGCC
>JANNFZ010000027.1:0-1657 GCA_031380375.1 Hyphomicrobiales bacterium | reverse complement strand
GGAATGCGATTTCCCCTCCAGGCGACATGCTGAACAATCGCGTCTCCGTTCATCACAACAAAAGAGGGCGCCATGTCTCAACCCAACACACTTGCCATTGAAAAACTGAACCGGCTGATCGGCACGGCGGCAGCGCCTGTGCTGATCGACGTTCGGATCGAAGAGGACTTCGCTGCTGATCCGCTGCTGATCCCGGGGTCATTCCGCAAGGGCCATGCTGATGTCGCGCAGTGGGCCAGCGCCTTCCATGGCCGTGACGTTGCCGTCATCTGCCATCATGGTGCCAAGCTCAGTCATGGCTCGGCGGCCTGGCTTCGCCATGCCGGAGTCGATGCCGTTTCGGTGGAAGACGGTTTCGAGGGTTGGAAGGCGGCGGGACTTCCGCTGGTGCCGGTGGCGAAATTGCCGGAACGTGACGCGCTCGGCCGCACGCTGTGGGTGACGCGGGCGCGCCCCAAAGTCGACCGCATTGCCTGTCCCTGGCTCATCCGGCGCTTTGTTGACCCGTCGGCGATTTTCCTGTTCGTGCCTGCGCCCGAGGTTGAGGGTGTGGCCAGCCGGTTTGGTGCCACGCCCTTCGACATCGAAAACACTTTCTGGAGCCATCGCGGCGACTCTTGCACTTTTGATGTGATGATCGATGAGTTTGGACTGGCGCGTGAGCCCTTGCTGCGGCTTGCGACAATCGTCAGGGCTGCCGATACGGCAAGGCTTGATTTGTCGCCTGAAGCGCCGGGACTTCTCGCCGCGTCGCTCGGGCTGTCGCGCATTCACAGTGATGACCTTGCCCAGCTTGATGCCGGGATGATGCTGTATGATGCGTTCTACCGCTGGTGCCGCGATGCCACGGACGAGACACACAACTGGCCGAGCAACAAGGTGAAAAAATGAGTGTGAGTTTCGGCGATGCGCTGAAAGTCTGGCTGCGCATTGGCTGTCTTTCATTCGGCGGACCAGCGGGCCAGATCGCCCTCATGCACCGCGAGATTGTTGAAGAACGGCAATGGCTGACCGAGAAGGAATATCTCCAGGCGCTTAACTTTTGCATGTTGCTGCCGGGGCCTGAGGCGATGCAGCTTGCGACCTATGCCGGATGGCGGCTGCATGGCGTGAAAGGCGGGCTTGCCGCGGGGTTGTTGTTTGTATTGCCGGGCGCTTTCATCGTGTTGGCGCTGACCATGCTCTACGCAAGCTTCGGCAAACTCCCCGCCATTGATGCCATGTTCTTTGGCATCAAAGCCGCTGTTCTGGCCATCGTCATCGAAGCCCTGTTGCGCGTGGCCAAACGGGCTTTGAAGGGACAAGCTGATTGGGCCTTGGCGGGATTGGCCTTTCTGGCGCTCTATTGTTTCGCTGTTCCGTTTCCGTTGGTCATCGTCGCCGCCGCAGTCTTTGGCTTCATCCGGGGCAGCGGTGTTGCGGAAGAACACGGTGGCGCGCTGCCGAGTTTTGGTGCGTTGGCGCGCACGGTTGGCATTTGGGCGGCCATTTGGCTCGTGCCGCTTGCGGCACTCTATGTCTTCCTTGGCCCGCACCATGTGTTGACGGAAATCGGCGTGTTCTTTTCCAAACTCGCTGTTGTGACGTTTGGCGGGGCCTATGCGGTGTTGTCCTATATGGCGCAGGCCGCCGTTGAACAGCAGGGGTGGCTGACGGC
>JANNFZ010000541.1:0-3829 GCA_031380375.1 Hyphomicrobiales bacterium | reverse complement strand
CCCGTGCGGACGCCAGCTTCGATGGCGATGCGGATCTTTTCGGTGCCGAGAACTTTGACCTTGTAGGCCTTGGACTGGCGCTCGAACAATTCCATGGACGGCACGGAAACAATGCGGGTGGCGATGCCCTTCTTTTCGAGCATCACTTGGGCGTCCAATGCGATCTCCACTTCCGAGCCTGAAGCGAAGAGCACAGCCTTGGTCTTCTTCTTTGAAGACGAGACTTCGTAGGCACCCTGGGCGCAAAGGTTTTTGGCGGAATGGCTGAGGCGGGCCGGTTTCAGTTTCTGCCGCGTGAGTGTGAGAATGGAGGGGGATGTTTTGCTCTCCAAGGCGATTTGCCAGCACTCGGCGGTTTCGGTGGCATCGCAGGGCCGCATGGTGATGAGATTGGGAATGACGCGAAGCGCTGCCAGATGTTCGACTGGCTGGTGCGTCGGACCATCTTCGCCAAGACCGATGGAGTCGTGCGTCATCACAAAGATGGAACGAATGCCCATGAGTGCTGCCAGGCGGATCGACGGGCGGCAGTAATCGGTGAAGCACATGAAGGTGCCGCCGTAGGGAATGACGCCGCCATGCAGGGCAAGGCCGTTGAGGGCGGCGGCCATGCCGTGCTCGCGGATGCCGTAATAGACATAGCGGCCGCCATAGTCTGCGGCGGTCAAGGGCTTCATGTCTTTGGATTTGGTATTGTTGGAGCCCGTGAGATCGGCCGAGCCGCCGATGGTTTCGGGTACTGCGGCATTGATCACATCAAGGGCGTTCTGCGAAGAATTGCGCGTGGCAAGGGCGGGCGGATTGGCGGCCAGTGCCTTCTTGTAGTCGTTGATGATGCCGGAAAGATTTTCCGGCAACACGCCTGCCATGATGCGGGTGAATTCCGCCTTGTGACTGGAGGCAGCAAGACGCGCCGCCCAAGACTGACGTGCTGCGGCGTGGCGCGAACCGACCTTGCGCCAGGCCTCCATGATTTCTGTGGGAATGACGAAAGGCGCATGGTCCCAGCCTAGTTGTTTCCGTGCCGCGATGATTTCGTCAGGGCCAAGTGGCGAGCCGTGCACGCCGTTGGTGCCCTGCTTTTTGGGAGAACCGAAACCAATGATGGTTTTGCAGGCGATGAGTGTTGGGCGGTTGGCATTTTGCGCAGCGACGAGTGCGCGGGTGATGTCTTCGGTGTTGTGGCCATCGCAGCGGTCAACCGACCAGCCGGAGGCGGCAAAGCGTGCCAACTGGTCCGTCGAGTCCGACATGCCCACGGTGCCATCAATGGTAATGCCATTGTCGTCCCAGAGCACGATGAGGTTCTTGAGCCGCAAGTGACCAGCCAGCGCCACGGCTTCCTGCGAAATGCCTTCCATGAGGCAACCATCACCCGCCAGCACATAGGTCTTGTGGTTGACAAGATCATCGCCGAAGCGGGCGTTGAGGTGGCGCTCGGCCATGGCAAAACCAACGGCATTGGCAAGGCCCTGGCCGAGGGGGCCGGTGGTTGTTTCGATGCCTGCGGCATGGCCATATTCCGGATGGCCTGCCGTGTTGGAGCCGAGCTGGCGGAAGTTTTTCAACTGCTCCAGCGTCATGTCCTTGTAGCCCGTGAGATGCAGCAGCGAATAAAGCAGCATGGAGCCATGGCCCGCCGACAGGATGAAACGGTCGCGGTCGGCCCAGTCGGGGTTTGCCGCATCAAATTTCAGAAACTGGGTGAACAGCACCGTTGCCACGTCGGCCGCTCCCATGGGCAGGCCCGGATGGCCGGAATTGGCCTTTTGCACCGCATCCATGGAAAGCGCCCGGATGGCATTGGCCATGGTGCGAAGCGAAAGGTCTGGCATGCTTTGGTGTCCCTCGGTGACAGGCGGAATCGGGGTCCTGATAACAGTCCCGTCCCTGCTGTCAATTGCGCCATTTCCGCCAACTTGCGGGCAGTTGCTTCCAGCCCAATTCATCTCTAGGATGTAAGGAATTGACGGCGCTTGAGAATCTTATGTTTGTGCGTTAGTGAGTCTTGGGGACGGTCATGGCAGAATCACAGAAGTTCGAAGCCTCTTTGCAGCGGTTTGAGCAGTCGCTTAAGCTTGTGGAGAAGGCTTTGCTGAAGAAACGCGAAGAAGAGAAGCGTTTGAAGCTGCTTGAGATCGACAAAGCCACACTTTCCACCGACAAATTGCGCATGGACCGGGAAATGGCGCAAGTCCGCTCCAAGGCCATGGAACTGGTGAACACCTCGAAACAGGCAGCGGGCAAGATCGACAGTGCCATGGCGCGCATCCGCCAGGTCCTGCATTCCAATAGTGGTGAGTGAGCAAAGCACCATGGCCAATGTCATCGTCAATATCGCCGGACGCCCTTACACCATGCAGTGCCCGGATGGCGAAGAAGCCCATCTCCAGGAATTGGCCAAATTGCTCGACACGGAAGTTGGGCGCATCCGGCAAAGTGTTGGTGCCATCGGTGACATCCGGCAATTGGTGATGGCAGGCCTGATGGTCGCGGACCGCCTGTCGGAAGCGACGCGCAAGATCGAAGCGCAGGATGACCAGTTGAACGGACTTCGTGAAAGCCGCAACCTCTACCAGGCGCAAATCCGCCAGCAGGACGAGAATTTCGCAAAGGCGCTGGAAATCGCCGCCCAGAAAATGGAAGAACTGGCGCGCTGACAGGCCAGACGCGACTTGCAACAGTGGCGATTTTGGCGCAGCTTTCGCTGATATTGTGGGCGTAAAGGAGCACGGCGATGGCGACGGTGGTTTTAAAGAGTCCTGGCGGCACGTCCGGTGTGAACTTGAACACAGTCACTGTGGCCGATGTGTTCGAATACGATCACATTTTTTTCAACCAGACCGGCACCCCTGATGAGCTTAAGTTATCTGACGATGCCCTCAATTTCACGCAATTGAAGGGGGTTGGTTTTACCGGAACGCAGTCTGTTCCCGACGGGGATGTCGTTATTACGGGTGGCACAGTGCAAACGATGCTCGTCAAAGACGGTGGCATCAGTGTGTTCTCGCTGACCGGTGGAAATGCTTCTTTTCTCGCGATCTATAACGCCGCCCAAACGAATAACATCGCTGCTGTGTTCAATATTTTGTTGGCCGGCAATGACACCATCAGCGGCACGGCATTTGCCGATGCGTTCCGCGGTGCCGCGGGCGGAGACACACTCAACGGTTTGGCGGGCAACGATTCACTGCGGGGTGATGCCGGAAATGACACACTGCGAGGCGGGCTTGGCCGGGACTATCTTTACGGCGGCGTCAACAACGACATTTTCGATTTCAATGCCGTGACCGAGTCCGGCTTGACGGTGGCAACGCGCGATGTGATCGCGGATTTTGTCCACCTCCAGGACAAGATTGATTTGTCCACCATTGATGCCGTGTTCGGCGGCGTGAATAATGCTTTTTCATTGCTGGCAAAAGATGTGAGTCCTTTGCACAATGGCGCTGTTGGTGCTGGCAAGATCGGCTGGTACTGGGAAGGTGCTGCGACCGCCACAACCGCCGACAACTTTACCATCTTGAAAATCAACAATGATGGCGACCCAGCCCTTGAAATGACCATCGCGATCAAAGGCCTCATCGCTTTGAGCGCCGTGCCTGGCGTCGATTTCATTTTCTGATCTTGGTGGCTCGATCAGGCTGAAATCCGCCCGCCATTGGGCGCTTAAGCCCTTATTAAGCATAAATCTTTACTAGCCGTACAACCGCTTTAAGTGTCCGGTTGAAGGCGATTTCACGACCGGCGCCGGGCAGTTTCGAACGGCGATGGTGTGGAAGTTGTTGGCTATGTGTATTGGCAGGAGGGTTCTCGAACCTGACCCGGTAAG
>JANNFZ010000440.1:0-5475 GCA_031380375.1 Hyphomicrobiales bacterium | reverse complement strand
GTCTATCAGGCGAGTTTCACCATGCTGGAAAATGGCATCTCAACCGATCTGGTTCTCGATTTCGGCACCTATGCATTGGCTGGCAAGCTTTCCAAACTGGTGTTGCTCAAGGCCGAACCTTGCAAGTGATTTTCCTTTAATTCTGCGCCATGTTCCCCATTTATGCGCAGGCTTCACCCGACTATGCTGGGTGGGCGCGGAGTAGTCACGAAATGAAAGAGGTCGGCCACCCGGGGAAACCAGCATCGCAACAGGGCGATGTGGCGGCTTTTCTCGACAAGGTGAAGACCATGGCTGTGACGTCGGGCGAAGGCCGGTTGATCTTCGCCATGGACGCCACGATGAGCCGCCAACCGAGTTGGGACCGGGCCCTTGCCATTCAATCGCAGATGTTTTCCGAAACAAAGCGGGTGGGTGCATTGCAAGTGCAACTCGTCTATTTTCGCGGCTTCAATGAATGCCGTGCCTCGAAATGGGTGGCCAATCCCGATGCACTGGCAAGGCTGATGACGGCCGTGGAATGCCGGGGTGGCAACACGCAAATCAAACGTGTCTTGCAACACATCAAAGCAGAAGCCGCAAAGGGCAAGGTCAATGCCGTCGTTTTTGTCGGTGATGCTTTCGAAGAGAACGTCGACAGTGTGTGCCAGACCGCAGGCGAAGTGGGAATGTCGGGTGTTCCAGTTTTCATGTTCCAGGAAGGTAACGACGGCATTGCAGAGCAGGCATTTCGTGAAGTCGCCAAATTGACACGTGGCGCCTATTTTCGACTCGATTCATCGAGCCCCCGCGTGTTGGCTGAATTGCTCGGCGCCGTGGCGGCCTATGCAACAGGTGGCAAAATTGCCTTGCAGAACCACGGCACTGGAACGAGCAAGCAGCTGTTGGAGCAATTGAAATAAACCATGCCCAATTTCATTATCGCGGCGGTCATTGTGTTTGGCGGGCTCTGGCTCATCCGCAAATTTGGCCGCATGCAGCCAACCGCAGCCAAAGGCTTCACGCATAAACTTGCCGGAGGCGCAATCATTGGATTCTCCGGACTGCTGGCTTTGCGCGGGCAAGTGAACATTGCCGTTCCGCTGTTTCTGTTTGGCCTCGGCCTTGTCGGCAAGTCAGCGATCTTTCCCAACGGTTTTGGCTGGCCCGGGGCCAAGTCGGCAGGGCAGAAAAGCCGCGTTGCCACCAGCCACATTGCCATGGAACTCGATCATGACACCGGCACCATGGATGGTGCAGCACTGGTCGGGCCGTCGAAGGGCATGCGCCTATCGGCCATGAGTGAAGGTGAGTTGCAAAGCTTTCATGCACTCTGTGGCACCTCGCGTGACCAGAGCCGGGCCCTGCTTGAGGCCTGGCTCGACCGCAACAGGGGAGAATGGCGGGCAGCCTGGGGGGTGGGTGGTGCGTCAGCCAGCACCGCATCCGGTCCCATGTCGAAGGACGAAGCGTGCGCCATATTGGGTGTCAAAGCCAGCGCCACGGAGGAAGAGGTGCGGGCAGCGCATCGCCGGTTGATGAAGGAGTTCCACCCGGACAAAGGCGGCACGGACTATCTGGCGGCGAAAATCAACGCCGCGAAGGATGTATTGCTGCCGTGATCAGCTCTGGGGTGCCAGGACAGCGCAATCCTTGCCCATTTTTGCAATCCTGGCGCAGGAGCGCTTGGCCGACATTTCACTGTAGCCCGTGACCACAAGGCGATAGACCGTGCCGCCCTTGCGCTTCAACGGCACCATGGTGGATTGCTTGTCGGCCATCAATTCGGCATCGCTGGCCATCAATTCGCTGACGATCTGCTCAGCACCTTTTTTTGTTTTGAAATCACCAATTTCGACTGCCCAGGCCGGCGCAATGGAAGCAACACTCATGGAGTCTGCATCCGGTGCGGTGCCATCCTCATCGTCGTCAAGGGTTGCTTCCAGCACTTTTGGATCTGACTTTGGTTCGACTGATCCAGCGCCGGTGATTTGTGCCGCAACGAGCGCCAGTTGTTGGCTGTCATCTGTGCCAACTTGTTCCGTAGCCTGGGTTTCGTTGTCCTGGCCCTTCAGTGTCTTCAAGGGATCGATGGCCCCGGCACCGGAGCCAGCGACGGCGGCAATGGTTTGGCCATCCTTGGCTTTGGGAAAGGCCTTGGACAGCATTGTCATCATGAAGGCATCACGCCGTGCCGCCGTCCTGCCGCCGAGTACGACGCCAACAAGGCGCTTCTGGCCGCGCCGCGTGGAACTGACAAGATTGTAGCCGGACGCGTTGACGTAGCCGGTCTTGATGCCATCGGTTCCGTTAAAGCGCCCGACAAGCCTGTTGTGGCTGCGGATAATGCGGCCCTTGAAATTGAAGGAGGTAAGGCGAAAGTAGGGATAGAATTGCGGGAAATCGCGCATCAGGCGAAGTCCCAACGTCGCCTGGTCGCGGGCTGTGGTGATCTGGCGGGAACTGGGCAGGCCGGAAGCATTCACATAGACCGTCCGCTTCATGCCGATGCTGCGGGCAGTGCGGGTCATGCGTGAGGCGAAGGCTGATTCGCTGCCGCCGAGATTTTCGGCGACAGTTGCCGCCACGTCATTGGCGGATTTGATGATGAGAGCCTTGATGGCCTGTTCGACGGTAATGGTTGATCCTGCTTTCAGGCCCATTTTTGAAGGTGCCATTCCGGCGGCCCGGCGCGAGACCCGAAGCGGGGTCGACAGCGTGATGCGTTTGGCCTTCAATTCCTGAAAGACGATATACAACGTCATCATTTTTGTGAGTGACGCAGGATGACGCAAGCTGTTTGAATCATTGTCAAAAAGAATGGCACCTGTGCGGGCGTCAACAGTCACAGCGGCAAATTTTCCGCCAGCCAGGGCGGACGTCGAAAACCCCAAAGAAGAGCCAAGGCTCACCATCAGGACAAGGGTCAAAAGCCTGCTCAAATACTTCATACGCAACGATCCACCTGTCAAAACCAAGTTGGGGTGCAAGGCACCGGTTCGTGCCGCCATCCCCCGATGGCAACAGCAAAAGTTAAGCTTTTACGCACCCGCAATTACCATAGGGTAAACTCATGGTTGGTTTAAGCAACACTGGGTTATGTTGCAATGCAAAATAATCTTGACAATTATGGTGCAGTGCACATATAGGGGGACATGAGGACGGCCCCACGGCCACCCAAACAAACAAAGCGGAGAAAAACCATGAAGACGTTTGAAGACATGCAGACATTCGGCAAAGAAGGCTACGAGGCTGTTTTGGCTTCGGCTGCCGCCATGACCAAGGGCTATCAGGCCATTGCGCAGGAAGTTGCCGATTACTCCAAGAAGTCGGTTGAATTGACTTCGGCGACCTTTGAAAAGGCCTCCGGTGCCCGCTCGGTCGAGCGCGTCATGGAAGTGCAGCAGGGTTTTGCCAAGGACGCCTACGAAGCGTTCGTTGCCCAGGCCACCAAGATGGGCGAGCTGTACAGCGCCGCCGCCAAGGAAGCCTACAAGCCATATGAAGCAAGCTTCGCCGCTTTCGGCGTCAAGCCGGTCAAGTAATTCCGCCCTGCGGTTTGTTACCAGGCCCGTCGGTTTACCGGCGGGCCTTTTGCTTTTGTGGGGTTCCGTGAAGGCTTGGCCTGTGGCAGCATGGGGCATGGCACGCACCGGCTTTTATCCTGGCTCCTTTGATCCCGTCACCTTCGGTCATCTCGACATCATTGCGCGGGCGGCCCGCGTTGTTGACAAACTTGTCATCGGCGTTGGCACCCATGATGCAAAGCCGGCCCTGCTTAGCGCCAACCAGCGCGTTGCACTTCTTGAGGCCGTCACCACACCGGTTGCCGAACACACTGGGCTCAAGATTTCAGTGGTCACATTTTCTGGTCTTGCCGTTGAAGCGGCTTTGAAAGCCCAAGCCAGTGTCGTTCTGCGGGGTTTGCGCGATGCCTCGGACTTCGACTACGAAGTGCAGATGGCCCAGATGAATGGTTCGCTGGCACCGCACCTTGAAACAATCTTTCTCGCAGCTTCCCCCGCGACGCGCATGATCGCTTCATCGCTTGTGAAACAAATCGCCCGCATGGGCGGCGACACATCGCTTTTTCTGCCCAAGGAAGCACAGGAAGCCGTCAAGGCGGCACTTGGCGGATAGGGCAATCTGCGTCAGGGCAGTGGCACGGGCGCGTCAGACTGGCTGCGCAAGTAGGCAATCAGATTTGCCCGTTCTGCTTCGTCTTCGATGCCCGGGAATTTCATGCGCACGCCTGGCGCAGTAAGCGCCGGTCCCCAGAGGAACCCGTTTAGATCTTCATAGCTCCAAGAAGCACCCCAGTTTTTCAATGTCTCCGAGTACGGAAAATGTTCTATCGATGCCTTCTGCCGACCGACCACGCCCCAAAGATTGGGGCCAGTTTTTGTGCCTTTCTTTGGTTCGATGTAGTGGCATTGAACACAGTTTTTGACAAAGACGGCCTGCCCTTTGACCGGATCGGCAGTACCGAGCTTGGTCGATATCGGTGCTATTTTTGGCGAGACAGCCCCATGCGCCACCAAGTAGTCGGCAATCTCACGAAATCCGATCGATTTCGCCGGGTGAATTGGCGGCTCGCGAATATCATTGGGGGCATTGACGTCGGCCCCCGCGTCCACGAGCGCCGTTACGCATTCGAAACAACCGCTTTTGACCGCCATGTACAACGCTGAATTTGTCGCGTTGGGATTGGCGCCGCTGGCGAGAAGCATTTTGACCAGAATGGGGTTCTTGCGTTCGATGGCGCCATGAAGCGGCGGGCCAGAAGACTTCGTAGCCAGATTGACGTCTGCGCCCCGCGCAATCAACAGTTTGGCGGCTTCCTCCTGGCCACGTCTGGCGGCATACCAGAGTGGTGTCGCCCAGCCGTCGCTTTCGTTGATATTGGCACCCGCCTCGAGCGCTGCCGTGATCGCGGCGACATCTCCTTTCTTGGCCGCATCATGAATGGGAGCGGCCGCAGCCAGAGATGCCAAGATAAAGATCGCGATAAGGCTGCCAACACACCAGCGCATCATAAACCTCCATTAAGGGAGTACGGGCCGAGACTTGGTCAGCCATGATAGCACACAATGCGCCCGGGGTTAACAGACATTCCGGGGAGGTGATGTAGGTCCAGGATGGGGATCGACAGACTCGAAGTCGGTGCAAGGGGACGGCCTTCGGGTGTAGGGCGATCAAAAGAAACCTGATCCTTTTGGGGCCTTGCGGCAGCCGCAATTTGCGGCTACCTCGCGTGCCGTTCCAACCGGAGATTTCCATGAAGAAACTGATCCTGGCTGCGGCGGCATTGGCTGCCTGTGCGGCACCTGCCTTTGCCCAATCGCTGAAGGTTGATACCTCACTCGATTGCAGCTTCACCATTGTGACCCGCCCCGACCTTGCCCCCAATCACGTGAAGCACATCACCAAGCTGGCAGCGGCCGGCTTTTACGATGGCATTGTGTTCCATCGCGTTGTCGAAGGCTTCATGGCGCA
>JANNFZ010000418.1:0-2149 GCA_031380375.1 Hyphomicrobiales bacterium | reverse complement strand
CAATGCCTTCAGGAATTGCGTAGTTGACGTCGTGGCTGTAACCGAGGTTCAGCTGCAAGCTCTTGCCCGCGACTGCGGCGCGATAACCAACACCGTTGATTTCCAGCGACTTCGTGTAGCCCGTTGTGACACCCGTCATCATGTTGGCGACGAGGGTGCGCGACATGCCCCACGACGAGCGTGCGAGCTTCGACTGGTTGATCGGGTCAACCTTGACGGCACCCTCTTCCATCTTGACGAGCACCTGCGCGTTCAGGACTTCCTTGAGCTCGCCCTTCGGACCCTTGACCGCAACCGTCTGACCATTGACCGACACGGTGACGCCTGACGGAACCGGAACTGCTTTTTTGCCGATACGTGACATAGCTCAATTACCTCAGAATACCGTGCACAGCACTTCGCCGCCGACGTTTTGGGCGCGGGCATCGGAATCCGACATGACGCCCTTCGGCGTCGAGAGGATGGAGATGCCCAGGCCGTTGTAAACGGAGGGAAGTGTGGTCACTGATGCATAAACCCGGCGGCCCGGCTTTGAGACGCGGTGGATTTCCTTGATCACAGGAGTGCCGTCAAAATACTTGAGTTCAATCTCAAGCTCGGACTTGCCTTCCTGTTCGACCGTGGTGAAGCCACGGATATAACCTTCGCGGTGCAAAACCTCGAGCACACGCTCACGCAGGCGCGACGGCGGCATGGATACCTTGCTCTTGCCACGCTCCTGGGCATTGCGGATGCGGGTGAGCATGTCGCCGATCGGATCGCTGATGTTCATAGGCCTATTTCCTTCTTACCAGCTCGACTTGACCATGCCCGGGATGAGACCCTGGTTGGCCAGATCACGCAGCGCGATACGCGACATCCTGACCTTGCGGTAGAAAGACCTGGGACGGCCTGTCACTTCGCAGCGGTTGCGGATGCGGGTTTTCGCAGAGTTGCGCGGCATTTCCGCAAGTTTGAGAACGGCGGTGAAACGGTCTTCCATCGTCGTCTGCTTGTTCATTACGAGGGCCTTCAGCCGCTTGCGCTTCGCATCTGCCTGCTTCGACATCTTGCGGCGTTTTTCGTTGCGGTTGACTGAGCTTGTCTTTGCCATGATCCTGAATTCTCTCCTTTAAGCCGCTTTGCGCTGGCTTTTGCGGAAGGGGAAATTGAAGGCTTCGAGAAGTGCCCGCGCCTCATCGTCTGTCTTTGCCGATGTGCAAACAATCACGTCCATGCCCCACACCCGGTCAATCTTGTCGTAGTCGATTTCCGGGAAAATAAGGTGTTCCTTGATGCCCATGGCAAAGTTGCCATTGCCGTCGAAGGACCGGTCCGTGAGGCCGCGGAAGTCACGCACGCGCGGCAGTGCTATGGTGATGAAGCGGTCGAGGAATTCATACATGCGGACCTTGCGCAGCGTCACCTTGGTGCCAATGGCGAGGATTTCGCGGATCTTGAATTGGGCACTGGCCTTGCGCGACTTGGTGATCACCGGCTTTTGGCCCGCGATCTTCTCAAGCTCGGAAGCTGCCACGTTCACAAGCTTCGAATCCGTTGTCGCTTCGCCAACGCCCATGTTCAGGACGATCTTGGTGACCTTCGGCACTTCCATGAAATTCTTGTAGCCGAACTGCTTGATCATCGCAGGCTTCACAACGTCTTCGTAATGCTTGCGCAGGCGCGGCACATAGTTTTCCGGCAGGCCGGCATTGGCATTTTCCACGCCGGTCTTTTCGGTGCCCTTTTTGGACACCTTCTTTTCGGTCTTTGGCGCGGCAGCGGCCTTGTCGGCCTTCGGTGCTGCGGCGGCCTTCGCCTTTTTGTCCTCAGCCATTGATGGTCTCTCCTGAGCGCTTGGCAACCCGGACCTTCTTGCCGTCACCGAGCGTCTTGTAGGTGACGCGGGTCGGCTTGCCGTCCTTGGGATCGCGCAGCGCAATGTTCGAAATGTGGATCGGCATGCTCTTCTGCACGATGCCGCCTTCCTGTGTGGCCGTCTGCTTGGTGTGGCGGCGGGCAATGTTGATGCCCGACACGACGGCACGGTTCTCAGCGGGGATCACGCGGAGCACTTCGCCCTCGCGGCCCTTGTCCTTGCCGGTGATGACAACGACCTTGTCACCCTTTTTAATTTTCAGCTTCGCAGCCATGTTACAGCACCTCCGGT
>JANNFZ010000417.1:0-1814 GCA_031380375.1 Hyphomicrobiales bacterium | reverse complement strand
TGCAGCGCCACCAGTTCCCGCAGCTGTTCATTGGTGAATCCATCCACACCCGCCAGTTCATCAAGCGACAGCCGGACGGCAATGGCGCAAGTGTCACCCACGGCATCGCGGGCATCGGAAAGAAGTTCGGCAAACAGCCGTGCCCGGTTTTTCAGGGACCCGCCATATTCATCGGTGCGCTGGTTGATCCGTGGGCTGAGGAAATGCTGGATGACGCCAAACCCGTGCGCGCCATAGAGGCACATGATGTCAAAGCCCGCCCGCTTGGCCCGCAGACACGCCTGCTTGTGCCAGAGACGCAAGTTGCGGATGTCCTCTTTGTCCATGGCGCGGGCCTGCACCGGATCGCTGGTGAAGGTGAGGATCGGCATGTTGTTGGGTGCCATGGGCACTTCGCGGCTGTAGAGATTGGGGCCATTGACGCCGGGGTAGGCGAGTTCGACGCCGGCCAGCGCCCCATGGGAATGAATGGCGTCAGCCATTTTCACAAAGGAGGGAATGTCTTTCTCTTCCCACAGACGCAGTTCGATAAAAGGCGTGATTTCCGATGTGTGGTGGATTTCAACCTGCTCGGTGAAAATAACGCCCCAGCCGCCTTCGCTTTTCACCCGCCGCATTTCGGCAACCGCCGAAGGATCGCGATAGCCGCCACCATTGCAGTGCGGCACCTGATAAAAGCGGTTTTTGGCGGTGAGTGGCCCGATTGCCACGGACTCAAAAAGAACGTCATAGCGTGGATCACGCATCTTCAAATCCCCCAGCTTCGTTGCGACACTGGCAAATATCGGGGCGGCAATCAAATCCAGTGCGCAGCCCGCCTTGGAACCATGACAAGGCCGTGGCATGAAGCATCATGAAACTGATCCATCCCGACGCCCTGCATTTTGACCGGCCCGTCGACAGTTACTGGGAAGCCAGTGCTGCGCCACTGGGCGTCGACGTCAAGACCCTGGCCGCCCATGTAACTTGCGATGTCGCCATCATCGGTGGCGGCTTTACGGGATTGTCAGCGGCCATTGAGCTGGCGGAACAGGGCGTCGACGTGTGCTTGCTGGAGGCAGGGACAATTGGTTGGGGGGCATCGGGCCGCAACGGCGGTTTTGCCTGTATCGGTTCCCATAAATTGTCTTATCGCAGCATGATCAAGACCTACGGACTTGCCTCCACACAAGCTTTCCACTGGGCCATGCGGACAAGTATCGACCTGGTGGCGGAAAACTGCGAGCGCCACGGCATCGACGCCGGGCGATGCGGCACGGGCGACGTGACACTGGCCCATTTGCCCAGCCGCATGGACGAATTCCGTGACGACATGGAGTTGCAACGCAATGTCTTTGGCGAAGTGAATGACCTTCTGTCCCGCGCCCAACTTGCGGAACAAGGGCTGGCCGGGCCGGAATTCCATGGCGGCCTCAAAAGTCCGGCTGGATTTGGCCTCCACCCCCTGAACTATGTTTTCGGCCTCGCCCGCGCCGCCCATAAAGCAGGTGCCAGGCTCCATCCAAAAAGCCGCATCATCCGCTGGGAGGAGCGCCAAGGGCAACATCATCTGTACACGGAGCAAGGCGAGGTCACCGCCAGGCGCGTTCTTGTGGCAACCAATGGCTATACGCCGGAGGATATTTCTGCGCGGCATCAGGGCCGCATCCTGCCCGCCCTTTCCAACATCATCGTCACAAGGCCGCTGACGAGAAGTGAAATGCAGGCGCAAGGCTGGACCTCATCGACCATGGCCTATGACAGCCGCAACCTCTTGCACTATTTCCGCCTGCTGCCCGACAACCGCTTTCTGTTTGGCGGGCGCGGCGGCACGG
>JANNFZ010000375.1:0-3830 GCA_031380375.1 Hyphomicrobiales bacterium | reverse complement strand
CGGCCCAGTACCATTGTGTTCCCCGGCGCAAGGAGCCGCGCCAAGGCCGAAAGTGCCTCGGCGCTGTCATCCACTGCAGCGGCAAATGGCGATATCTCGTAGCGATAGCGAAAGGCCAGTGGCCCGCCCTCGGCATGGCTGCTGTGGCGACTCCTGAGGGCGGTGAGCATTGGTCTATCGAGGCTGTGTTCGGTCATGACATCACACCTTTCCTGGTTTGGCGGCCCTCTGGGCAAGCGGCAGGCGCGCCAGTTCATCCTCAAGCTGGTCCAGCTGGCCGAGCAGCGGGCCTTGCAGCGTGGAACAGAGTTCCGCCACAGAATTTCTGACCCGCGGCCAGAGGTCCCCATGGGTCTGGGTCACCAGATCGTCGCCCTTCTTGGTGAGGGACACGCTGCGCTGCCGCTGGTCAGCCTTGCCGCGTGATGACTTGACGAGGCCGAGAACCTCCATCTGCGCGAGGCTGCGGGTAACCCCCGGCTGGGCAACACCCATGGCTTCGGCAAGGCCCCCGACGGTAAGCGAACCGGCCCGCTGGATGGCCGTGAGTGCGGGAAAAAAGGGAATTGGCACGTCGATGCCTTCCGACTGGGCCAGCCGCTGGATATCCGACTGCAATTTCTCGCCGATGCGCCGGAACCGGCTTCCCAGAGACAGGTACCCGGCCGCCCGGACAAAATCCTCAACCATGGCGCCTCGCTATTTCAATACCATATTATATAACACGGTATGCAAATGATTGCAACCCCACTTTATCCTCGACTTGATCCTCGGCTTGACATTGTTTTAATATAATGCATAAATAGTTCATTCAATTGAGTTGGAAAACTGCATTGTCGCCACGCCGCTACGATATGACTGGAAAACGGGCCGCCACTGCGGAATTCCGGCAGCGCATTCTTGACGCCACGCTCAATCTCCATGGCCAGAAAGGCATTTTCGGCACCTCTTGGAAGGACATCGCCAGCGCGGCGGATGTATCTGTTGGCACCGTCTACAAGCACTTCCCCACACTTGCAGAACTTGTCCCCGCCTGCGGTGAATTGCTGATGGAGCGGCTGCAACCGCCGCAGCCTGACCAGATTGGCGAAATCATAGGTGATGCGAAAAGGCCCGCTGAACGCCTGTTGCGTGTGGCCAAGGCACTGTTTGATTTCTATCACCGGGGTGGCGCGCATTTGGAAAGCGATCTGCGCGAACGCGAACTCCCGGCCATGCGCGAATGGGAAGACTACCTGCGCGCGATGGTCACAGGATTCATTCGTGAAGCGCTCGTTGAAAACAATATCAGTGAAGAAACAGCGGTCCGGATCAGCTTCCTGTTCGATCTTCCGGCGTTTAACGCGATGCGCATACGCGGCATGGGCCCCGAAACCGCGAGCGAAACTGCCACCGAGTTGGCCATCTTGTGGCTCTCTGCCCATCAACCAAAAACCCAGAACAAAAAACAGGGAGAAAAGTGATGAACAAAATCGACATTAAGCACGGTGCGCAGGCTGTGGCGTTTTTTCATGAGCCCGGCGGGAGCGAACTCCGCTGGATGGGTGAAACGAGTACTCATTTCCTCGCGACAGGAGAGCAAACCGCTGCAGGATTCACTCTCGTAGACGAGCGCGCACGGCACGGCGAAAGCGTCCCACTGCATTTGCACAGAGACGACATGGAATCCTTCTACGTCATCGAGGGCGAGATCACGATCTTCATTGGCGACCAGCCAGGCAAAAGGGCGCTGCCCGGGGCCTTCGCGCATCTACCCGGGGGCACACCGCACGGCTTTCGCATCGAGTCTGAAACGGCGCGCTATCTCATCCTGACAACACCACAGCACGGTGCATTCTATCGCGCGATCACCCTGCCGTCGCGGGAGGGTGGACTGCCACCACTGTCGTCGGTCGGCGGTGCGGCGGTCAACCAGGCTTGCAAGGACTATGGCGTTGAATTCATCGGACCACTTCCGGACTAGTGCCCTGCCCCGGTCGGTTTTTCGCGGTCGATCTTTTTCTGATAGCGGCCCTGGATGATGTCGACGATGACCAGTGCACCAACCACGAAATAGAAGGTGGATTTTTCAAGCGGCTGGATGTCAAAGCCAAAGAGTGCAAGATGGGCGAGATGCGCGCCCTCCGCCGTCAGCATCAGGCCGACAAGCAGCAATACGAAAAGCCCGAGTACTTCATAGAGGCGGTTCTTCTGCAGGAAGCGCGCCACATGATCGGCGAGCAGGACCATGAGCGCGCCCGAAATAACGATGGCCAATGACATGACGATGAAATTCTTGGTGAGCGCCACCGCCGAGAGCACCGTATCAAAGGAAAACACGATGTTCATGATGACGATCCACACGAGAGCCGTGGCCACGGTGCGGTGCCTGGGGCCTTCGGGTCTTTCATGATTGAGGTCATCAATCGTCAGCATGTGTCGGATTTCATTCATGGCGGTGCGGATGAGGAAGATGCCACCCAAGAGAACAATCAGGCTGTGGCCGTTGAATTCGCCATGCAGGAATGGAATGTCGATCGAGAACCAAACTGACTGGAACATCTGGATGAGCAGGAGGACAACAAAGAGCAGCACGATGCGCAACAGAATGGCGAGCAGCGTGCCGAGGCGGCGGACCCTGGGCTGGTGCTCTGGCGCCACGCGTTTTGCCTCGATTGAAATATAGAGGAGGTTGTCAAAACCAAGCACCGTTTCAAGTGCCGTCAGAATGACCAGCGTGGTCAATGCGCCAAGCGTGAAGAGTTCGGCAAATTCGCGCGCCAGTTCTGAAAACATTTGAATCAGGGTCCCGTTTGTTGTCAGCCACTCCCTAGCCTGATGGCGGTGTCTTGAAAAGCGGCTCTATTCGGGCGCGTGCACGTTGATCCACGAGAAGGCGAGCAAGGCAAAGCTTCCCGGCCAGAACAAAAGCTGCGTTTGAATGATGCCGCCCAAGGTGATCAGCAGTCCGGCAGAAACCAACAGTGCCACTTGTTTTTTTGAACGTCCGGCCGCCAGCAGTGACCATCCCAACAGTGAAAATCCCACGAAGAAACCGATTGTCGGCAGATAGGCGAAGGCGAGGAGGTAGTAGCTGCCATTCATGAATTCCAGCACCTGCTGGGCAGCGGCAGGATTGCTGTGCAGCAATTCGACAGAGAACAGTTGCAACACGCCAATCGCGTAGTCACCCAGCAGTGCAAAAGCCACGCACATGGCGCCGGCGAAGGACTGCCAGGCAAGCCCGCGGCTTGCGGAACCATAGACATCCATCAGCCAGACAAACATCATGACAAGGGCAAGGAGAATGATGACGTGGCCAAGGTGCCAGTGCCACAAATGGGCGCGCATGATGCCGATCCGCGCTTCCGCATCCATGCTTCCGCCGGGCAGGATGAATTCTGCCATAAAAAACAGGATCGGGCCTGCCATCAGAATCGCAGTCCGGTATTTCTCCATGGAGACCCGCCCCCTCGGCGAGTGACGTATATGAACCCAAAGACGAAGCTAACGTAGCTTGGCCTGCACCGCAACTGGCCTTCAGCTTTTCGGTCGCATCATGGCGAGCCACCAGATCAGGGCACCGACGGCAATCGGCGGCAGGCTGAACACGGCGATAGCTTCGAAGCCCACATAGTCATTGGAACGCATGCCGTCCAACACCCAACTGCCAAGAAAAAGCCCGCCGCAGCCGCCGGAAAACAACAAGATGAGGGCCGCAAGCGAAGCAAAGGCCAGCCTGATGCCGCCGTGCCGAGGCAGGCCCTGTTCTGCCCGTTTGCGCTCGTGGGCATTGAGCCACAGATAGATGACAAAGGGTACGGCGACGACCACAAGTCCGAGGCTGAGGG
>JANNFZ010000315.1:0-2460 GCA_031380375.1 Hyphomicrobiales bacterium | reverse complement strand
AATGAACGCGCCGCACCGTAAAATCTCACCCTATATTTTCCACGGCCAAACCACGTCGCTGTGCCCGGAATGCTATGCGCTGGTACCCGCCAAGATCATTTTCGACGATGGCAATGTCTATTACCTGAAGCGCTGCAAGACCCATGGCGTGAGCAAGGCCCTCGTCTCCACCGACATTCCATTCTACAAACTGGCCCAGGATTACATCAAGCCGGGGGACCGCCCGCACGTTTTCCAAACCCGGACCGAGGAAGGCTGCCCCTATGATTGCGGGCTGTGTCCGGACCATGAGCAGCATTCCTGTTTGGGCCTCATCGATGTGAACGAGGCCTGCAATCTCACGTGTCCCATGTGCTTTGCGGATTCCTCGACAGCGAAGTCCTATCACCGGCCACTTGCCGAAATTGAAAAGATGATGGATGCACTTGTCGCCAGCGAAGGGGAGGCGGACCTTTTGCAATTGTCGGGCGGCGAACCCACCATCCATCCCGACATCATCAAGATCATCGAAGCGGCCAAGCGCCGTCCCATCCGCCATGTCATGCTCAACACCAACGGCATTCGCATCGCCCAGGAGCCGGCCTTTGTGGAGGAATTGGCGAGGTTCAAGCCGGGCTTCGAAGTCTATCTGCAATTTGATTCACTGCGTCCCTCGGTTCTCAAAAACCTGCGCGGTGCCGACCTCACGCGGATTCGCAAAGATGCCCTGCAGGCGCTCGAAAAACACAATATCTCAACTACGCTTGTGGTGGTCGTGAAGCGCGGCCAAAACGACGACGAGCTTGGCGACATCATCCGCCATGCGCTCACTTACAAATGTGTTCGCGGCATCACCTTTCAACCCGTGCAAGACGCTGGCCGCAACGAAGGCTTTGATCCGGCGCGGGACCGCTTTGTCCTCTCCGACATCCGCCGCGCCATCATTGAGTCGGGCACAGCATTCACGGCAGGCGATATCATTCCGCTGCCCTGCAATCCTGAATCGATTGCCATCGGCTATGCGTTGCGCAACGGCGACAAGATCGCCCCCATCACCAGCTACTTCCCCAAAGAAATGCTGGTGGAGGCGCTGCCCAATGCCATCACCTTCGAAAAATACCCGGAGCTGCACAAGGAAATCCTGAACTTCTTTTCGCTGGCAACGGTTGAATGCAATAATCCCGAACGCCTTGACGCGCTGCTCTGCTGCCTGCCGCAAGTTCCCGTCCCCGAAGGCATGGGTTATGAAAATGTATTCCGCATCGCCATTGTCGAATTTCTCGATGCCCATAATTTCTGCATCTCAAGGGTGAAGCGCTCCTGCGTGCATTTCGTGACGCCCAACGGCCAGATCATTCCTTTCGACACCTACAACCTGTTTTACCGTGATGCCGCCGCCAAGGCACGCATGCAGCAATCGAGGGCCCGCGCATGAAATACATCCTCGCCGCCATGTGCGGCATTGCCGTGCTGTTTATGGGCGGCTGTGCCATCCTGTCGGTTGCCGCCATGCCTTTGCCCTTGTTGCCCGGCGCCATTGCCTTCCTCAATCTCGCCGTCCTCGGTGCCATCTTCGGATGGAAATTTCAGTGGAAGCCGGCCTTTTACATTCTGGCCGTGATCGATGTCATTGTCGCGGTGGCGGCTGGCGTCACAGCACTGAGCATGCCTGCAACCGACCAGCCACTGTTTTGGATCATCATCGTTGTGTTCCTGCTCAAAGGGTTGCTCACGCTTCTTTATGCCCGCAAACCCGCTGAGCCCGCGCCATAATGGGACTGGGCCTTGGTCTTGTTCTCATTGCCGTGCCCGTGGTCGTTTATGTCTGGCTCGACTCCCGAGAACGCAAACGGGCAGAGCAGTGCCTCCCGCGCCTCGGTGGCATCCGCCTTGCCATTGCGGCCTTTGCCGCCCTGGTCATATTGTTTTCCGGCGGTTGCGGCGGACTTTTCCTTGGCAGCTGGGTGATGGACGGCATGCGTTCCAATGACTATGTGGGCTGGGAAGTGATCGCATTGTTCAGCCTGCCGCCGCTGGCCGTCGGTGGATTGATCCTGTGGTTGTCGATGTTGCGGCCAAAAGCCTGAACGCCAGTTGCGGCTCAGCCGAAGCTGCGTTAGCCTCAGCCTTGGGCTCATATACGTCACTCGCCGAGGGGGCGGGTCTCCATGGAGAAATACCGGACTGCGATTTTGATGGCAGGCCCGATCCTGTTTTTTCTGGCAGAGTTTATCCTGCCCGGCGGAAGCATGGACGCGGAGGCGCGCATCGGCATCATGCGGGCCAATTTCTGGCAATGGCATCTAGGCCATGTCATCATCCTGCTCGCCCTCATCATGATGTTCGTGTGGCTCATGGATGTCTATGGTGCCGCAACCCGGGGGCTGACATGGCAACCCCTTGCAGGTGCCATGTGTGTGGTCTTTGCACTGCTCGGTGATTATGCAATTGGCGTCCTGCAATTGTTTTCCATCGAATTGC
>JANNFZ010000307.1:0-2047 GCA_031380375.1 Hyphomicrobiales bacterium | reverse complement strand
GCTGACGGTAAAGCTGAATGCAGCACAAAACCTGACATAAGCCATAAACAACCACATGCAGCGTCATGGTCACAGAAACGGGTTGGAATGAAACTGCTCTTGATAGAAGATGACGAGCGCACGGCCGAATTCATTCTGCGTGGCCTCAAGGAGCACGGCCATGTCGCTGATCATGCCGCAAATGGCAAGGATGGATTGTTTCTTGCGGCCAGCGAAAAATACGACGCGGTGATTGCTGACCGCATGTTGCCGGGGCTCGACGGCCTCAGCATCGTGAAAATGCTGCGCTCGACCGGCAATCATGTGCCGACGCTCTTTTTGACAACAATGGGCGGCATTGACGACCGCGTTGAAGGATTGGAAGCGGGTGCGGACGATTACCTCGTAAAGCCATTCGCGTTTGCCGAACTGCTTGCCAGGCTTGGAGCACTCATGCGGCGCCCGCCCGTCAATGATGTCAAAACCACGCTTCGTGTCGGCGAGCTGGAGATTGACCTTTTGAAACGCATTGTGACGCGCGCGGGCAAGATCGTCGACCTTCAGCCGCAGGAATTCAAACTGCTGGAGTATCTTATGCGCAGCGAAGGGCGCATTGTCACCCGCACCATGCTGCTTGAGAATGTCTGGGATTTCCACTTCGACCCGCAAACCAGTGTTGTCGAAACCCATATCAGCCGCCTGCGGGCAAAGATAGACAAGGGGTTTGGCACGGAAATGCTGAAGACTATGCGCGGCGTGGGATATTCCCTCCGTGCTTAGCAAGCGACTTTTCAAGACGGCCAGCTTTCAACTGACTGTGTTCTTCAGCCTAATTTTTGCATTTTGCTTCATGTCGCTTCTGTTCATTACGTATTGGACGGCCACCGGCGCGCTCCGATCTCAAATGCAATCGGAAATTCGTGCCCAGCTTGCGGTAATGGCGCATGAAGCCCAGTCCGACGGCATCGCAACTATTATTCAGGATATCCAGGAACGGACTATGCCTTCAGACCGGCAAGCCGAGTATTACTATTTAAGTGACAGTAAGGGCAAAAAGCTTGCCGGAAACCTTGACGGAATCACAATGCAGGAGGGATGGCAAGAATCCGGATTAAGCGATTCGGTACTTGCAAAGCCGGATGGCGACGCTGACGATGACCACCAGATCTGGGGCCAAGGCGTCTATTTGTCCGACGGATCGTTTCTCCTTGTGGGGCAAGACGCCTTTCGCGTGCTGTCAGCCCAGGAGTCCATTATTAATTCATTTGCCTGGTCCTCTGGCATAGCGCTTTTGCTAGCAGTACTGGCGGGCCTGGCCGTCAGCCGGGGATTTTTGCGCCGCATTGACGATATAAACACTACGAGCCTCGCAATAATCGATGGCCGGTTGAAGGAAAGAATACCCGTGCGGGGCACATCTGATGAGATCGACCGGCTGTCCGCCAACCTCAACCGCCTTTTCGACAGCAACCAGTCGCTCCTGGAAAGCCTCAAGCAAGTCAGCGCCAATATCGCCCATGATTTGAGAACACCCCTGAGCCGCCTGCGCCAGGGCCTGGAAGAAGCCCGATCAAAAACCAGCAACAGCAAAGCTTATGCGGCCGCAATCGATTCCGCGGTCATAGAGGCAGACCAGCTCCTGGCCACATTTGCGGCGCTGCTTCGCATTGCCCAAATAGAATCGGGATCACGAAGTGCCGGATTCAAGACGGTCAGCCTGACCAGCATTTTTGAACGTGTCTCAAGCGCCTATCGGGCTGTGGCAGAAGATCAAGGCAAGGAACTGGCGACCACGCTCGAAGAAAATCTCGACTTTCATGGAGATGGCGAACTTTTGCTCCAGATGGTTGCCAATCTCACGGAAAACGCCATCCGGCACACACCCTTGGGCACCCGCATAGTCCTGATCCTTGGGAACTCGGATCAGGGTATCGCGGCCACCATAGCGGATTCAGGCCCGGGCATTCCCGCTGATCTTCGGGAAAAGGTGTTTGAACATTTCTACAGGCTGGATACCAGCCGTGCTACGGCGGGTAACGGCCTGGGCCTTTCTCTCGTGTCGGCCATC
>JANNFZ010000299.1:0-1630 GCA_031380375.1 Hyphomicrobiales bacterium | reverse complement strand
GGAATTCCGGCAAGGGTCAAGCCCAGACTCGCAAGGATTAGTGTTTTCGAAATCGTCTTCATGGGTTTCTCCTGTTGTGAAGTGCCCATAGGACGCCTGAGCGCGCCGTTTCCGTCGCGATCCCAAGGTTAAACTTTGTTCAGGTTCACATGGAGTCCAGCGCCTGGGCGATATCGGCAATCAGGTCATTGACGTTTTCAATGCCGATCGACAGGCGCACCAGGCCATCGGGCACGGGGCTTGTCGGCCCTTCAACCGATTTCCGGTGTTCGGCGAGGCTTTCAACACCTCCCAGCGACGTGGCAGGCACAATGAGTTTCAGCTTCGTGCAGAATTTTTGCGTCGTTGCGAAATCGCTCCTGAGCAGCAGTGACAGCATGCCGCCGAAGCCATCGCTCATCTGGCGCTTGGCAATGTCGAAGCCAGGATGCGTGGCAAGGCCTGGATAGAGCACGCGCTCGACTTTCGGATGCGCCGAGAAATGCCGGGCGATGGCCAGCGCATTGGCCGAGGCCTGGCGATAGCGCACAAAAAGTGTGCGAAGCCCGCGCATCAACAGCCAGCATTCGAAGGGCGCCAGAGGTGCTCCTACTTTGGTGCGCAGCAGTTTGATCTCCTGCCAGCGCGGACCCAGGTCATTGCTGATGAGAGCACCAGCGAGGACATCGGAATGGCCGTTCAGGTATTTGGTGACAGAGTGAAAAACAATATCGGCACCAAGATTTAAAGGCAGCGTCGTGACGGCGGCACTGGCCGTGGCGTCAACCGCGAGAATGGCGCCGGCGGTGTGTGCGGCCTTCGCAGCAGCGGCAATGTCGATCACGTCCCAGGTGGGGTTGAGCGGGGTTTCAATCCACACGAGATCGGTTTTTCCGGCGACGAGGGATTTGGCAATGCCATCACGATCATTGGGTGAAAACAGCGTGAGGCCAATGCGGCCCTTGCCTTCAAGGCGCTTCAGCCAATCTCGCGTGCCGTAATACATGGTGTCGGGGGCAACGACATGGCCGCCCATCGGCACGGTTTCGATGAGCGTGGCAATGGCCTGCATGCCTGACGGAAACAGCAGGCATTCCCTGCCCTGTTCGAGGGCCGCCACGCATTCCTCGGCCTGCCAAAGCGTCGGGTTGCCGTTGCGCTGGTAGTTTTCCTTGAGCAGTGGCTCATAGTTTTCATCACGCGCATATGTCGTTGAGAGATGAATTGGCGGCACCACGGCCCCGGTTGTGGGATCGGTTGATTTCAGCGTATGGGCAGCAATGGTTTCAGGCCGAAGTTTCGAATTAGACATGCTGTCCGCCGTTGATATGCAATTCCGCACCGCTGATGTAGCTTGATTGATCCGTACACAGAAAATAAATTGCTTTCGCCACTTCTTCCGGCTGGCCCAGCCTGTGCAACGGAATTTGCGGAATGATCTTTTCGGTGCCGGGTGACAGGATTGAGGTTTCAATTTCACCGGGCGATATGGAATTGACGCGCACGCCGTGGGGACCAAAGTCATGGGCCATTTCGCGGGTCAGCGAGGCAAGTGCCGCCTTCGACGTGGAGTAAGCAGCCCCCGCAAAGGGATGAACCTTGGTGCCGGCAATTGACGTGACGTTGACGACGGCACCCCTCGCGGTTTTCA
>JANNFZ010000275.1:0-8132 GCA_031380375.1 Hyphomicrobiales bacterium | reverse complement strand
ACAGCGCGGCGCAGTTCGGTTTCGAGCGCCACATGAGCCTCGCGTTGGTCATCATCGCCGTGCTTGTAAAACCTGATCGTCTGTTGGCCCTGCTTTTGGGCCTCATGGAGGGCAGTCGCTGCCAGATGCCCATCTGGCGTGCGGCCTCACCAAGGACGATGCTGCTGATCTCACTCATCATGCCCGCCTGTTCCGCCAGCGCCAGGAATTTTTCCGGAAGCAAAAGTCCCTTTTCGGGATGGCGCCAACGCGCCAGGGCTTCAAGTCCCACGATCTCGCGGGTCTCGAGATGCAGGATCGGCTGGTAGAGCACTTCGATCTCACGCCGGTCAACAGCGCGGCGCAGTTCGGTTTCGAGCGCCACATGAGCCTCGCGTTGGTCATCATCGCCGTGCTTGTAAAACCTGATCGTCTGTTGGCCCTGCTTTTGGGCCTCATGGAGGGCAGTCGCAGCCTGGCCCTGCAAGGCTTCGGCCTTGTAACCTTCCGCGCTGGAAAGAGAGATTCCAATGCTTGCCCTGAGATAGACTTCGCGCTCCCCAAGCATGACCGGCTGCGCCACGGCGCGGCGGATATCGTCGGCCAGCGCTTCCACATTGCGGCCGTCAATGGCTTCCACATGCATGACGGCAAACTGGCTGCCCGACAGGCGCGCCACGGTTTCGGATGGCAACAGGCATTCGGAAATGCGCTGTCCCGCCACCAGCAGCAATTGATCGCCAATGTCGTGGCCGAGGCCGTCGTTCAGGGTCTTGAAGCGTTCGAGTGCCACGAACAGCACATGAACCGGCAGCGCCACGGGCTTGTCGATTTCCCGGTCGAGGCGGTCAGCAAAAATGGCGCGGCTGGGCAGGCCGGTCACCGGATCATGGACGGCATCGCTGATCAGCCGGTTTTCCACAGCCTTGTTGCGGGTCACATCGGTCAAGGTGCCAATGCAGCGTGAGGCCTGGTTGTCCGGTCCCTGCAAGGCGCGGACCCGGAGCGCAAACCAGCGATAGGCGCTGTTGGCATCGCGCAGCCGCAATTCGAGTTCCTGGAAACTTCCGGGTTCCAGTGTGCGGGCATCCATCAGGTTTTTGTAAGAGGGTTCGTCTTCGGGATGGAGAATGGAGAGGAAAGCAGGCCCCGCTGCCCGCGACATCGAGGCCGGATCATAGCCGAGGCTTGAAGCCAGTTCGGCACTGATATCGAGGCGATTCTCGAAAGGCCGCCAGTCCCACACAAAATGACGAGCGCCTGAAAGTGCGAGGCTGCGGCGGCCCGCATCGGTTAACAGGGGCTTGGCGAGGAAACCTTGTGCAAAGGCAAAACGCACCAGGATGAAAGCCATGACGGCAAGCACCAAAGCCAGGCCCGCAAGCAGGCCCCGGTGCTGGTTGATGGAGGGCACATCGGCATTGGCGATGACACCTGCATAGAAAGTCCAGATCGACAGGGCGATCCAGAAGGGCATGGCATCACGCACCACTGCATTGGCGGACCGGCGAATCTGATAGGCAATGAAAAAAGCCAGCGCTGTGAGAAAGCCAAAGCCAATGCGCGCAATGCTGGAGGCGCGGGCCGGCTCGACATAGGCATAGGCGAGATTGGCAAGGCAGGCCGCCAGAAGTCCGACAGCCAACAGGGTGACCATCATCCGCCGTTTTGCCAATCCGGCGAAGGACAACATGCAGACGGCGAGGCCAAGGACAAAAAGGCTTTCGGTTGCCGCCCGCATTGTATCGATCTCAAAGCCGCGGGCCACGAGGCGCAACGACAGGTTCGCCAAATAACCGCCTTCCAGCGCCATGAACCCCATGGCCGTCAGAGCGAAAAATCCTGCCGCAATAAAAGCCGTGTGGGCCCTGATGCCATAGAGCGCCAAAGTTCCAAGGGTGATCAATCCCGCAATGGCCAGCACGGCACCACGGAGGAAGGCAAGAGATTCCTCCCGCGCAGCGAAAGAAAGCTGCGAATAGATGCGGACATTGGGCTGTGTCGCCTTGGCCTCAATGGCGAAGGTCACCGTGGCGTTGGCCTTGATGACAAAAGTCACGGCATCGCCGCCCTGCACCGGTTCACGCTCCAGCGCGTCCTGGCCGGCACTGAAAACCACACCCTGCGGCCGCTGACTGAAGGGTTTCAACTGCAGAATGCCGGAACCGGCAAAGCGTTGCTCCTCGACCAACATCACGAGTTTCCGGTCGGCAGGTGCTGCATTGTGGATTGTAAAAACAGTCCAATTGTATTCGGGACCTTCGCCCCGCGATCTGAGATTGAGGACCTGCCTTGTGCCACCCAATTCGCCGGGCACTTCAATGGCGACGTTCTGGCGGTTGGCGGCGACCGGTGTTGCGAACCCAGCAAGATCAACGACGCCCAGGTTGGCCGGAATTTCCGCTACGGTTTCAGCGCGGACGGAGGCAACGGCGCACAGCAAAAAGAACATGCCCCACAGCAGTGATCGGATTGCCGTCACGTCACGCGTCCTTTCGAATCATGATCCCATCGTAGCGGTCATTGCCGCAAGGGGGAAACTGCTTCACCCCTGCGCCGGGCATAGAGCAGATGGTCTTCCCATGTGCCGGCGATTCTCAGATAGTTGCGCGCGTAGCCCTCACGCTCGAAACCGGTTTTTGCCAATAGTCGAACCGAGGCTTCATTGCGCGGCAGGCAGGCCGCCTCGATTCGGTTGAAGCCAAGTTCGGCAAAGCAAAAAGGCAACAAAACTTGAAGGGCGTGTGTCATGTGTCCCTGGCGGACATGGGCCTCGCCAATCCAGTAGCCAAGTGTTGCCATCTGGGCAACGCCGCGGCGGACGTTGCTGAGTGTCACGGCGCCCACCAGGCGGTTTTCGTCCGAGAAGATGAAATAGGGGAAACAAAGGTCATCGCCGGCCAATTCCCGGTAGCGCCTGACGCGCCTTTTGTAAGAGGAGAAAGTCAGATCATCATCGGGCCAATCGGGTTCCCAGGGTTTGAGAAACGCCCTGCTCTCCCTCCGCAATTCCGCCCAGGCCCGATAGTCATCAAGGACCGGAAAACGCAGCGTGAGGCCAGCACCCCTCAGGGGTTGCGGCTGGTCCGATGGCTTGAACCGGTCGAGAAAACCCATTGAAAACTCACATCTAGTGACGCACAAAGCGGGCGGCAATCGCGGCATGGCTTTCCAGGAGGCCCAATTGCCCGACCGCACTCAGCGACGGTTTCGTTGCGGTGAAAATAGCCTGGGCGAGTGCGCGAACATCTTCCGGTGTTACAGCCTCGATCCGCTCCATAAGGGTCGCCATGTCAGGTATTTTTCCAAAGGCCAGAAACTGCCGGGCGATCTGGTCGGCGCGCGATGACGCACTTTCGAGATTCATGACAAGGCTTGCCTTGAGCTGGGCCTTGGCCCGGTCCACTTCCCCGGTGCTGATGCTTTCCGCCGTCGACATCATCACGGTTGACGACACATCAATCAGTTCCTGGGTGTGGTCGGGCGAGGTGGCGGCATAAACGCCGAGCTGGCCCACATCTTCATAAGACGTGCCAAAGGAAAATACGCTATAGCAAAGCCCGCGCTTCTCGCGCACTTCCTGGAACAGGCGCGATGACATGCCGCCGCCCAGCAGGCTTGAAAGCACCTGCATCTGGTAGATGCGCGGATCGCGGTAGTTGGGGGCGGGAAAGCCAAGGACAATATGGGTCTGGTCGAGGGGCTTTTGCTCGGTCTGGGCGAAGCTTCCAAATATCGGTGAATGGCGCTGCGGCGCGTGCCCCTCTTCGAGGTGGCCAAAAAGTTTTTCGGTTTCGCGCGCCAGTTCCTGGTGGTCGATCTTGCCTGCGGCACAAACCACAATGCGCGAGGCCCAATAGTTGCGGTTGCGCCAGGCCATCATTTGATCACGTGTCATGGTGCCGACAAGGGACTCTGGCCCGAGGATCGAGCGCCCCAGGGGATGGTCGCCATAGCTTGCGGCCTGCGCCAGGTCGAACACCAGATCGTCAGGCTGATCCTTGGCGGCAGCGATTTCCTGCAGGATCACATCGCGCTCGCGCTCAAGTTCCGCTTCATCAAGCGTCGAATGAAGGAAAATATCGGAAAGGATATCGAGGGCGAGCTTCCAGTCGTTTTTCAACACGCGCGCATAATAGGTTGTGGTTTCCATGCCGGTGGCGGCATTGATTTCGCCGCCCGCACTTTCAATCTCCTCGGCTATGGCTTGCGCACCCCGGCGCTTGGTGCCCTTGAAGGCCATATGTTCAAGGAAATGGGCAATGCCGTTTTCTTCAGGCAGTTCATCGCGGGCGCCAGCTTTGACCCAGATGCCAATGGCCACGGTTTCAAGATGCGGCATGGCATGAGTGACGACATGCAGGCCATTTGCGAGCTTTGACACCTCAACAGTCACGGCACCTCCCCTTACAGTCCGGGGGCCCTGAGGATGTGGTTTTTGACCGCCTCGACACTGTTCGCAAGCACTGTGAAACTTTCTGGCGCATGCATCAAGTGTTGAAGTCGGGGTGGTAAACCGGGTCTTAGCCCTGTGGCCTTTTCCACGGCATCGGGGAATTTGGCGGGGTGGGCGGTGGCCAGCGTCACCATGGGGCTGGACTGCAAGTGTTTTTTCGCAAGTGCGACGGCAACCGCCGTGTGGGGGTCAAGCAGTTCCCCGGTTTCGGCCAGGGTTTTTCGGATCGTGTCAGCTGTCTCAGCTTCACCCACAGCGCCTGAATCGAACTCACGGCGGATGGCGGCAAGGGCAGTGGCATCAAGCGTGAAGGCGCCAGCCTGCTGCAACCCGTCCATGGCCCGGACGACGCTTGCCGCATCGCGGTTGTGGGCAAGATAGACAAGACGCTCAAAATTACTGGAGACTTGAATATCCATGGACGGGCTTGAGGTGGCATGGACACCCCTGACCTCATAGCGGCCCGTCGCAATGGTCCGGTGCAGAATGTCATTGGCGTTGGTGGCAACCACCAACCGGTCAATGGGCAGGCCCATGCGTTTTGCCATGAGGCCTGCAAAGACATTGCCAAAATTTCCCGTGGGCACCGTGAAGGATATCGAGCGGTCGGGTGCGCCCAGCGCCAAGCCTGCATAGATATAATAGGAAATCTGGGCCATGACGCGGACCCAGTTGATGGAATTGACGCCTGCCAGCTTCACGCCATCGCGGAAAGCATGGTCATTGAACAGCGCTTTCACGATGGCCTGGCAGTCATCGAAATTGCCTTCGATGGCGATGTTGTGGACGTGGCGCTCTTGCACCGTGGTCATCTGCCGGCGCTGCACATCCGAGACCAGGCCATGGGGATGCAGAATGAAAATCGCGGCATTCCTGGAGTGACGGAAGGCTTCGATGGCTGCACCACCTGTGTCGCCCGATGTGGCCCCCACGATGGTGGCGCGGGTTCTGGAACGGGCCAGCGACCAATCCATCAGGCGGGCCAGCAATTGCATGGCCACATCCTTGAAAGCGATGGTCGGACCATGAAACAATTCGAGCAGGAAATGATTGGCCGCGAGTTGCTTCAGCGGCGTGACGGCAGCATGTGAAAACGTCGCGTAGGCATCACTGGTCATGTTCTGCAATTCAGCATCCGGAATCGCGCCATCAACAAAACGCCGGGCGATGGCAAAGGCCACATCGGCGAAGGGCTTGCCGCGCAGGGCCTTCAATTCGGCCGCCGTGAATTTCGGGATCACCTCAGGCACATAGAGCCCGCCATCACGGGCCAGCCCCGAAATCATGGCCCCTTCGAAATCAAGAATTGGGGTAGTGCCCCTTGTGGAAAGATATTTCATGGGGCGTGTCTCTAGAGCGGGCCTAGCCTCGCAGCAAGCGTTACAAATCCTGACGCAACCGCCACACAAAAATACCTGCCATGACCGCAAGCACGGCGGCAAGGCCAAACCACGTGATGGCATAGCCCAGATGATTGTTGCGCAAAGCTGCCTTGGGTGGATCAACAACCAAACCCTCGGTGCCAGGACTGCCGGGGAGGAGGCGAAACTCAAGGCTGCCCTCAGGCGCACGCAATCCGGGCAATAGCGTTTCGAGCATCGCGCTCACATCCCACCAGTACCAACGGTTGTTCGCGGCGTCATTGTCCGGGTCGAAATAACCTTGCTTTCCGCGATGTGGTGTCAAGACACCAATGAGTTCAGCGTTGTCTGACAGCGGTGGGCCGACAATTGTCGAAGTAGACTTGCCGCAATTCACCATCAGGAAGCTGCCATCTTCCACTGTAAACGGGCGAAGTACGTACCAGGCTGGTCCCCCGTCTAAAGTTGTCAATGGCAAGAGATAGTCGCTGGACATGAAGTGTCCATTGACTTTGACCTTCATGAAATCGACGGATTGGCCACTGGCCAAGCGCGCCTTGATAACTTCTGTGCCGACAGGGTCAGCCTGCAAACCACGGTCGATGTCGGTCATCAGTGCATTCTTCCAGGCGAGACGCTCAACCTGCCAGACCCCAAGCGACATCAGCACCGCAATGCCTAGCGTCGCAACCAGAACGACGGGCCAGGTCTTGCGCTTCATTTGCCGATGCGGCCTTCATGGGCATTGGTTCGCCATTGCTGGGCCAGCAACACGCCCTTCACAGGCCGGAGCAGCAGAACCGGAATGATGACGAGCACCGGTATGGCGATCAACACATGCACCCACCACACCGGCGAATAGGCAACTTCAATGCCAAGAATGGAGCCAACGCCAAAAATGCAGGCAAACAGCATGACAAACCACGCCGCACCGTCGCCCAAATCGACGAAGGAAAAATCCAGCCCGCAAACGTTGCAGCTTTTGGCGACTGTCAGGTAGCCGGCGAAAAACTGTCCGCGCCCGCAGCGCGGGCAATAGCCCCGCATGCCGGTCTGGAATGGCGAAAGATCGGGATAGTGGTTTTCATTCATCACTCGTGCGGAATTACGGCGCCGGCCGAGCCCCAGACATAGACGCAGGCAAAGAGGAACAGCCAGACCACGTCCACGAAATGCCAATACCAGGCCGCGGCCTCGAAACCGAAATGCTGTTGCGGCGTGAATTGGCCCTTCAGGGCCCTGAGCAGGCAGACGATCAGGAAGATCGTTCCCACCAGCACGTGGAAACCATGAAAGCCCGTGGCCATGAAGAAGGTGGAACCATAGATGTTGCCGCCGTGGTTGCGATTGAACGCGAAGGCGGCGTGGGCATATTCCCAGGCCTGAACGCTGGTGAAAAGCGCACCCAGCAGGATGGTCAGTACAAGTCCCCAGACCAGTCCCTTGCGGTCATTGTTGAGAAGGGCGTGATGGGCCCATGTGACTGTGGTGCCCGAGGTCAACAGAATAAGTGTGTTGACCAGCGGCAGGTGCCAGGGATCAAAAATCTTGGTGCCCACCGGCGGCCACGCACCACCCGTGGCAGCGACGCGGGCAGCTTGGATGGTTTCGCCGGAAAAAAGACTGGCATCGAAGAAGGCCCAGAACCACGCCACAAAAAACATGACCTCGGAGGCAATGAACATCAACATGCCGTAGCGGAGATGCAGCGACACAACAGGTGTATGATCACCCTTGTGGGCTTCCTTGATGACGTCACGCCACCACATGAACATGGTGTAGAGCACACCGGCAAAGCCGATCAGCACCACGGCAGATGTGCCGCCATGCATCCAGACCACAGCACCAACGGCCGTTGCAAAAGCCGCCATGGCACCGATAAACGGCCAGGGCGAGGGGTCGACCAAATGGTAGTCGTGGTTCTTGGCATGTGCGTCGGCCATGGGATTTCTCCTTAATGTGTCGGTAGCGCCGCCTGCTTGTCAGGGGCTTTGGTTTTGACGGGAAGGAATGAATAAGACAGGGTGATCTCGCTGAAGCCCTTGGTGTCGGCATCTTCGAGAATGGCGGGATCAACGAAAAACTGCACCGGCATTTCCACGCGCTCGCCGGGCTTCAATGTCTGTTCTGTGAAGCAGAAGCAGGCGATCTTGTTGAAGTAAATTCCGGCTTCAGTGGGTGTCACGTTGAAAACCGCTGTGCCGGTTTTGGTTTCGCCCGTGGTGTTCTGGGCGACATAATGGGCCAGCGCCACTTCGCCGATATTGATTTCCATGACCGTTTGCGCGGGGTGGAAATTCCAGCCCAACTCACTTGAGGCATTGCCGTCAAAGCGT
>JANNFZ010000257.1:0-8060 GCA_031380375.1 Hyphomicrobiales bacterium | reverse complement strand
GAACACAGGCTTGTTTACCGGGTCGCCGACGGCGACCTGCAAATCGCCCAGTGCCGGTATCACTATTGACCGATCCGGGAGGAAGAGGGGGTTGCACGCACCTCTTGTCAATTCTTGGGAAGGGGCAGGGGAGGGATAGTCAGTCTGAAGACCCCAAGCACTTGATTTACTGCAAATATTCTCCGACATCTACCAACAAGATCCTCTGGCTCTCAGAGTAGCTCGGAAGAATTGGGTCCAATGCCCACCTACTGGACCCTCCCTCGCAAAAGTGCCAGGTTCACTTTCTGTGATGCATGGTCCCAACACATTGATCTATTATTGCTACCGCGATGCCGGGAACACAAAATTCTGGGGTGAAATCGTTGTGTCAGGTCAAGTCAGTCGGAAGCAACTTGAGAAATTCTTGTTCGATGGGGAGTGGTTTGTTCCGGAACAGGTCGGACTCAATCACTTGTTGACTGAGCCTTGGACAAAACTCGACCACATCCTGCATGAGCTACATGAGTTTGAAGATACGGAAAGAACAGACCATTTTTGTCTTGCGGATGAGCTGATTGCGAAGTTTGAGGCAGCTCACAAAAAAGGTTGGTTTGACGGGTACTAATGGCCATGGCGACGCTGAGGGGCACCGATTGGAGTGTTGAAGAAGTCGAGGTTTGCGTTCTGGCCTATTTCGAACACTTGGCGTTGGAGCTTACGGGGCACTCATTCAACAAGTTGCAATTGTATCGGAAGTTGTCCGAGCGGACAGGCCGAACTGTAAAGTCGATTGAGCGGAAGTTTCAAAATATTTCGGCGGTGCTGGACGTTATAGGGCGCGAATGGATCACAGGTCTATCGCCGTTGCGAAACTACCAAGAACTTCTCGCGCTGAAGGTTTCCGAGCACATAGTTCGGATAGACGAAATTCCAGTATCTGTGTCAATCGAGCCGTCGAACGAGTTAGCTGGCTTAGGTGAGGCCGCATCCTTCTATTTTGAGGCTCCACCGGAGCTTCGCCGGCATTCAGACGACACTCCAGAATATATTGCGGCACTAGCTCGTAAGTTCGATCCAATCGAACGCGACATGCGGAACCGAGCGCTTGGCGAAGCCGGAGAGCGGTTCGTCTTCAACCATGAAAAGCGTTTTCTCTCGCTGATTGGCCGTAACGACTTGGCCGATAGCGTGAGGTGGATAGCCAAGGAAGAAGGCGATGGAGCGGGCTACGATGTGTTGAGCTTTACGGACCGAGGAGACAAAAAGTACATCGAAGTCAAGACGACTGTGGGCAGCGAACGAACCCCTTTCTTTGTTAGCCGCAATGAGCACAATTTTTGTAAACACAATGTCGATCGATACAACCTCGTGAGACTCTTCAATTTCCGAAAGGGAATGAGAGGTTTTGAACTTCGAGGAGATATTGAGCAGCACGTTCGACTGTCCACCGAGAATTTCCGGGCTGAATTTGAATAGACGGATAAGTTCCTTTCCGATCTCGTTGGGAAGGTGTTGCCATCGACGTGCGCAAGAACCGGCTCAGCCTTGATGGCAAGGAGGCCGACATAGAAAAGAACCGAGAGAAGGAGGAGTGTCATCATTCCCCCTATCTATCCTATGATAGGATAAAAGTCAAGTGAAAAATGCGGGTCTTGTGCGAAGGCGTAAAAGCGCCTAAGCGAAACGCAAGAATTCACTCACATAGCCACGCAAGTGGAACATGAGAGTGGGTCCCGAAAGGGGCCCGCTTTTTTTGTTATCCAAAGGACCCCGACGTTTTCCCGATGACCACACGCCTTGCCCGTGAAACCGGACCCGCAGCTCGCATTGCCGCGCTGGCCGAGCCTGTGCTTGACTCGATGGGCTTTCGGCTGGTGCGCGTGAAGCTGATCGGCTCAACCGTGCAGATCATGGCGGAACGGCCCGACGGCACTTTCACCATCGATGATTGCACGGAATTCTCGCGGGCCTTTTCACCGATGATGGACGTGGCCGACATCATACCCAGCCACTACCAGCTGGAAGTGTCGTCGCCCGGCATCGACCGACCGTTGGTGCGTGCCAATGACTTTGAGGATTGGGCGGGTCACGCGGCAAAAATCGAGATGGCCGTGCCGCAAGCCGGTCGCAAGCGTTTTTCGGGCGAACTTGAAGGCTATCACGAAGGTGAAGTCCGGTTTTTCATCGACAATCCCGCAGGTGGGCCCGAAAAACTTTTGATCGGCGTGCCCTTCGCCGACATCGGCGATGCCCGCCTTGTCCTCAGCGATGAACTCATCGCGGCGGCCCGCCTCAAACACCAATCAACTGCCAGCAAAGTCGGGGATGCCTCCGATTTTGACGGCGAGATCACACCCGTCACAGACGTAGAAGAAGGAAACGACAATGGCTAACACTGCTGTCAGTGCCAACAGGCTTGAACTTTTGCAAATCGCCGAGGCCGTGGCGCGCGAGAAATCGATCGACAAGGCAATCGTGCTCGAAGCCATGGAGGACGCCATGACCCGTGCCGCCAAACAGCGCTACGGCATGGAAAATGAAATCCGCGCCGAGATTGATGCAAAGACCGGCGAGACGCGGTTGAACCGCCTGTTGCAGGTGGCCGAGGTCGTCGAGGATGATGCCAAGCAGATTTCCTTGGCCGAAGCGACAAAGCGCAACCCGGCAGCGCAAGTTGGTGATTTCATCGCAGAACCCTTGCCGCCAATCGAATTTGGCCGCATCGCCGCCCAGAGTGCCAAGCAAGTGATCGTGCAGAAGGTCCGCGATGCCGAGCGCGACCGCGTCTACGAGGAATTCAAGGACCGCATCGGCGACATCGTCAATGGTGCGGTGAAGCGCGCCGAATACGGCAATGTCATCGTTGACCTTGGCCGTGGCGAGGGGATCGTTCGCCGTGACGAAACCCTGCCGCGCGAGACCTTCCGCCCCGGCGACCGCATCCGCGCCTATATCTACGACGTGCGCCGCGAATTGCGGGGCCCCCAAATCTTTTTATCGCGCACCCATCCGCAATTCATGGCCAAGCTGTTCGGCCAGGAAGTTCCGGAAATCTATGATGGCGTGGTTGATGTGGTGTCGGTGGCCCGCGATCCAGGGTCGCGCGCCAAGATCGGCGTGCGCTCCAGGGATAGTTCGATTGATCCTGTGGGTGCCTGCGTCGGCATGCGCGGCAGCCGCGTGCAGGCCGTGGTCAATGAATTGCAGGGCGAGAAAATCGACATCATCCAGTGGTCACCCGATGTAGCGACCTTTGTGGTCAACGCGCTGGCCCCCGCCGAAGTTTCCAAGGTGGTGCTCGACGAGGAAGCCGAGCGCATTGAAGTTGTGGTGCCGGATGAGCAATTGTCGCTGGCCATCGGCCGCCGCGGGCAGAATGTGCGTCTCGCCTCGCAGCTCACCGGCTGGGACATCGACATCATGACGGAAGCCGAGGAATCAGAGCGCCGCCAAAAGGAATTTGCCGCCCGCACCAACCGCTTTGTGACTGCCCTTGATGTCGATGAGACACTGGCGCAGTTGCTCGCCTCGGAAGGTTTTGACCAGGTCGAAGAACTGGCACTGGTGGAAACCCGCGAACTTGCCGGCATCGATGGCCTCGATGAAGCCACGGCCGAGGAATTGCAGCAACGGGCCCGCGACTATCTGGAAAAAGAACGCACCGAACTTGATGACAAGCGCAAAGCCCTTGGCGTCACAGACGATCTTGCGGCGTTTGAGGGCCTTTCGCCCCAGATGATCGTGGCGCTGGGGGAAACCGGCGTCAAATCGCTCGAGGATTTCGCCGATCTCGCCACTGATGATTTGACCGGCTGGAACGAACGAAAGCAGGGCGAAACCGTCAAACACAAGGGTGCCTTCTCGGATCTGGGTGTTGCTTCCGATGAAGCCGAAGCCCTCATCATGAAGGCCCGCGTGACGCTTGGCTGGATTGAAGCACCGGCGGTGGAAGAAGCCGTTGCCGAGGAGGAGGCACAGGCCTGACCGAGAACCCAGAACCGGACGAGGCCCCCTTGCCGGAGCGCATGTGCATCGTCACCCGTGAGGTGAAGGATGAAACTGAGCTTTTGCGCTTCGTGGCTTCGCCGGACGGCGACATCGTTCCGGACCTTTCGCGCAAGCTTCCGGGCCGGGGTGTGTGGGTTTCGATTGAGCGCGCCAAGGTCGAGGAAGCCGTGAAGCGCAGTCTCTTTGCCCGGGGGCTCAAGGCCCAGGTCAAAGTGGATCAAGGCCTCGCCGATCAGGTCGGCCTCGTGCTGAGAAGGCAGGCTTCATCGCATCTGTCGCTGGCCCGCAAGGCAGGCCAGGCGGTGATGGGCTTCACCAAGGTGGAAGAAGCCCTGCGGAAGGGCCGGGTGGCGCTGCTCTTTCATGCGCCGGCCGGTGCCGATGATGGGGTCCGCAAACTGGACAGGCTGGCGGGAACGGATACCAAGGTGTGCAATTTCCTGCCCGGCGACGATTTGGATTTGGCATTTGGCCGGGCTAATGTGGTACACGCTGCCGTGGCAGAGGGCGGCCTTGCGGCCAGGCTCTCATTTTACGTGGCGCGATACGCGCGTTACGAAGGTTTTGAATTTGGGGCGTGAACGCCCGGAAGACGGATAATGAACGATACGATTGACAGCAAAGACAAGACTTCATCCGCAAAGCCGGCAGGCACGCTGACGCTCAGGCGTCCGGCTGTCGAACAGTCGCGGGTGAAGCAGAGTTTTTCCCATGGCCGCACCAAGTCCGTGGTTGTGGAAACCAAACGCAAACGTTTCGGTGACGACAAGCCCCAAGCTCCGGCTGACGCAAAGCCCGTCTTCCAAGCGACACCGAGGGTGGCGCATGCCACGCAAGTGGCGGCACCGGCACCCACCACGCCGCAGCGGCCACCACCTGCCACCAACCGTGGCGTAGTCCTCCGTACACTGACGACCGATGAACGCGAGGCCCGCGATCGCGCCCTCGTCGATGCCCGGGTGCGCGAAGCCGAAGAACGCAAGCGTCAGGAAGAAGATCTCGTCCGCCGCCGTGGCCAGGAGGAGCGTGACAGTGTGGAGCGTGATGCCGCCGCCAAGCGCAAGGCCGAGGATGACGTCCGCCACCGCAAGGAAGACGAAGGACGGCGCAAGGCCGAAGAGGCCGCCAAAAAATTGTCGCCCAAGGCTGCCTCCGTTGAAGAGTACGATGACGCACCCCGCGCCCGTCCCGGTGGCGGCGCAAGGCCAGGCCTGTTTCGTCCGGGTGCAGCCACCAAGATCATCAAGGCTGCTGTGCCGACGCGGACCAAGGCCGACATTGAAAAGAAGGGCAGCCGTGGCCGCCTTACGGTCGCCAACGCCCTTGACGAAGACGGCAACGAACGCGGCCATTCGGTGGCCGCCTTCCGCCGCCGCACCGAACGCCTGAAGAAACAGGCGCACGGCTTCCAGATGCCGACCGAGAAAATGTCCCGCGAGATCGTCATCCCGGAAGCGATCACCATCCAGGAACTCTCGAACCGCATGGCCGAACGCGCCGTCGACATCATCAAGCTCTTGATGAAACAGGGTCAGATGCACACGATCAATGACCTGATCGATGCCGATACCGCCCAGATCATCGCCGAGGAAATGGGCCACAAGGTCAAGCGCGTGTCAGAGTCCGACGTGGTCGAGGGCCTCGACAGTGACGCTGATGATGACTCGGTTCTGGTTTCGCGCCCCCCAGTGGTCACCATCATGGGCCACGTCGACCACGGCAAAACCTCGTTGCTCGATGCCATCCGCAAAACCAATGTCGTTTCCGGGGAAGCCGGCGGCATCACCCAGCATATCGGTGCCTATCAGGTGGCAACATCGCGCGGCGTCATCACCTTCATCGACACGCCGGGCCATGAGGCCTTCACCTCGATGCGGGCCCGCGGCGCCAAGGCCACCGACATTGCGGTACTTGTTGTTGCAGCCGACGACGGCGTGATGCCGCAGACCGTTGAATCGATCAACCACGCCAAGGCGGCAGGCGTGCCGATCATCATCGCCATCAACAAGATGGACAAGCAGGGTGTCAATCCGACACGCGTGCGCACTGATTTGCTCCAGCATGACCTCGTTGTTGAAAGCATGGGCGGCGACATTCTCGATGTCGAAGTCTCGGCTCTCAAGGGCACCAATCTCGACAAGCTCCTGGAAACAATCCTGTTGCAGGCCGAAGTACTCAATCTCAGGGCCAATCCGGCGCGTGAGGCAGGCGGCCTCGTCGTCGAAGCCCAGCTCGACAAGGGCCGTGGGCCTGTGGCCACGGTGCTGGTGCAGCGCGGCACCCTGAAGCATGGTGACATTTTCGTGGCCGGTTCCTCGTGGGGCCGGGTGAGGGCGCTCGTCAACGACAAAGGCGAGCATGTGAAAACGGCTGGCCCATCAGTTCCGGTGGAAGTGCTTGGCTTGAATTCAGCGCCGGAAGCGGGCGATCGTTTTGACGTGGTGCCGACAGAAGCGCGGGCCCGTGAAATCACCGATTACCGCGAGCGCCAACGCCGCGACAAGCGTGGTGCCAGTGCGGCGCGGGCCTCGCTTGAAACCATGATGAGCCAGATCAATCAATCCGGCCGCAAGGAATTCCCGATCCTGATCAAGGCCGACGTGCAAGGTTCCGCCGAAGCCATCGTGCAGGCGCTGGAAAAAATCGGCAACGAGGAAATCCGTTCGCGCGTTGTGCATTACGCGGTTGGCGGCATCAGCGAGAGCGACGTTTCACTGGCGTCGGCTTCTGGTGCGGTTGTGCTCGGTTTCAATGTCCGCGCCAACAGCCAGGCGCGTGATGCAGCCCAGCAGCACGGCATCGAGATCCGCTATTACAACATCATCTACGACCTCGTTGATGACATCAAGGCGGCGATGAGCGGCAAGCTGGCGCCGGAAATGCGCGAAACCCTGATCGGCAACGCCCGCATTCTCGAGGTCTTCAACATCACCAAGGTCGGCAAGGTGGCGGGTTGCCTCGTCACCGAAGGCAGCGTGCAGCGCGGCAACAAGGTGCGCCTCATCCGCGACAACGTGGTGATCCACGAGGGCAGCCTGTCGACACTAAAGCGCTTCAAGGACGAAGTGAAGGAAGTGGCGAGCGGCACTGAATGCGGCATGGCCTTCGAGAAATACGAAGACATGCGGGCCGGCGACATCATCGAATGCTTCCGCGTCGAGAAGGTCGAGCGCAAGCTGGCGTAAGGCGAGCGTCTCAACCGCCAATTTCATGCGAGGTAACAAGCCGTGACGATAGCCGGACTTTTGTTGTTTGCCGCGATTTACGCGGCGTTTGTGATTTCGCCTGGGCCTGGCGTTGCCGCAGTGGTTGCGCGCGGAATGGCGCAGGGAACCAGATCAGCCGGGGCCTATATCGCGGGTTTTGTGCTTGGGGATTTGATCTGGTTTGGCATCGCCACTTCCGGGTTGGCGGTCATTGCAGAGACATTTGAATTTTTGTTCAGCGCCATCAAATACGCCGGTTGCGGTTATCTTTTGTATGTCGCCTACAAGCTCTGGACAGCGCCTGTCGTCAATTCAGAGATTGCCGCGGCAAAGAGCCGGGTGAATGGCTGGAACAGTTTTTTTGGGTCGCTTGCCATTGCTTTGAGCAATCCAAAAGTCATTGTATTCTTCATGTCGATTTTGCCACTGGTTGTTGACATCAAAATGCTGACCGGTACCGCTGCACTGGAATTGGCGGGTGTCATTGTTTTGGTTTTCGCGCCGTTGCAACTGTTGGTGTTGCTTGGCGCCAATCAGATCAGAGGCATATTCCGCACCGAGCGTGCGTTGCAGCGGCTGAACAGGACGACTGCCGGAATTATGGTTGGAACTGCCGTGGCAATTGCCGTTCGGCGTTGATGTGAGTTTGAAAAGGTCAAGTATGGCCACTTCTGCCGCCCCTTCACAACGGATGCTCCGGGCCGGAGAGCTGATCCGCCATGCGCTTGCCGGTATTTTCGCGCGTGGCGAGACCGGTGATCCGGAATTTGACAAATATGGCGTCAGCGTCGTCGAAGTGCAGATGTCGCCGGATGTGCTCGCGTTTGACTAAGTCAGATGCGGGAAGGCGGGCCATGAATATCA
>JANNFZ010000242.1:0-1943 GCA_031380375.1 Hyphomicrobiales bacterium | reverse complement strand
GTCCAAAGGGATATGGCGATGAAATGCTTTGGGGTGCGTTGCGTACCGTGCAGATTTCTGTTTTCGGCTATGCGTTCGGTTTTGCCTTGGGTCTTTTGGGCGCTGTCGGCAAACTCTCGGGCGGTCCTGTGGTCCGCGCCGTTCTGCAATTTTACACCACTGTTTTTCGCGCCGTGCCGGAACTCATCCTGATCCTGCTTCTGTATTATGCGGGCTCGGACACATTCAATACACTGCTTGTGGCGATTGGCCGTGATCCTGTGCAGGTCAATGGCTTGGTTGCGGCTGTGCTTGTGCTCGGCGTGGTGCAGGGGGCCTATGCAACCGAGGTTTTGCGTGCCGCCATCCAGGCTGTGCCGACGGGCCAGATTGAAGCGGCGAGGGCTTTTGGCATGAGCCCGCTTGGTTCGTTCCGCCGCATCACCCTGCCTGCCATGCTGCCCAACGCCGTGCCGGGCCTTGCCAATCTCTGGCTTAACATCACCAAGGACTCAGCCCTCATTTCCGTTGTCGGCTTTACCGAGCTTGCCCTTGCCACGCGCCAGGCGGCAGGCGTCAGCAAGCAATATCTCGTGCTCTACCTTGTGATGCAGGCACTCTATCTTTCGATTTCCCTCAGTTCGATCAGACTCTTTGGGATCCTTGAAAACAGGCTGCGCCGCGGCCAGCCGAAACTGGCGTGAGGACAAACAATGCGCTGGGACTGGCTGCCGCACTATTTTCCCCACTTGCTTTCAGGTTTTTTCATCACCATGCAGGTGCTGGTCGTTTCTGTTGTGGTTGGTTTCCTCGTCGCCATTCCCATTGGCCTTGTGCAGGTCACCGGTTCAAGGACATCACGGTCGATCGCCGGGGCTTTCTGCAGCTACATTCGCGGCACCCCGCTGCTCACCCAGATTTGGCTGCTTTACTACGGCATTGGTTCGCTGTTCCCGCTGATTCCCGGGATGCGCGAAAACTTCATGTGGATCATCAGGCTCGATGCCTATTGGTATGTGTTGCTGGCCTTCACTTTGAGCTTCGCCGGCTATGAAGCCGAAATCATGCGGGGTGCTTTCCTCTCGGTGTCCAAGGGTGAACTGGAGGCGGCCCGGGCCATTGGCATGAGCCCGTCAAAAGTGCTGCGCCGCGTCTGGCTTCCGAGTGCCATTTTGAAGGTGCTTCCGACACTGACTGGTGATGTCATCGGGCAATTGAAATCCACGCCGCTCGCCTTCACAATACCCGTGCTGGACCTGATGAGCGCCACATCGCGTGTCCGGCAGGACACTTTTCTCACCTATGAGCCCCTGCTGCTATTGGCCGTCATCTATCTCGTCCTCACATTCGTGATCACCAGGGCTATGGGCTACCTTGAGACTTTCAATCCCGTGCGCCGATGATTGAGCAACGCATTGCCGCATTTGCCCCGCATCTCGTGGCCCTGCGGCGGGATTTACACAGCCACCCGGAACTGTGCTTCCGCGAACACCGCACCAGCGCCATCGTTGCAAAGGAACTTGCGAGCCTTGGCTTTGTGGTGACAGGGGGACTTGCCGGAACCGGCGTGGTGGGTTCGATTACACATGGCAGCGGCAACCGCGCCATTGCCATCCGCGCCGATATGGATGCACTTCCGCTGACCGAGCAAACGGGATTGCCCTATGCCTCTCAAACACCGGGTGTCATGCATGCCTGTGGCCATGACGGTCACACCACCTTGTTGCTGGGTCTTGCCCGCTACCTGAGCCAGCACCGGAATTTCGACGGCACGGTACATCTGGTTTTCCAGCCCGCCGAAGAAGATGTGAGCGGTGCCCGGCGAATGATCGACGAAGGGCTGTTCAAGCGCTTTCCTGTGGAGGCGGTTTATGCACTTCACAACCTGCCGGGAACGCCGGTGGGGCAGATCGCTGTCCGCCCCGGCGCCATCACCGCCGCCGTTGTCATCATGGACGTCACCG
>JANNFZ010000208.1:0-7430 GCA_031380375.1 Hyphomicrobiales bacterium | reverse complement strand
CGATCGAAGTGGGGCGTGCCCTTGAATCGAGCCTCGGCTACTTCATCAATCCGCTTTTGAATATCGTGGCGGGCTATTTTTTCTTCGGCGAAAGGTTCAGCCGCGCCCAGCTCGTCGCCATCGCTCTCGCCACTGTCGGCGTCATTGTACAAACTGTTGCGACGGGGGCCGTTCCCTGGCTTGGCTTGATGCTGGGCGCTTCCTTCAGCCTCTATGGCCTGCTGCGCAAAATGACCCCGGTCGGTGCCACGCAAGGCTTCTGTGTCGAAGTCCTGCTGCAAGCCCTGCCGCTGATCGCCATGCAAATGTGGCTCGTTGACAACGGCCTGGCGAAACTTGGCGGAACGGCTTTCGATACGCTCATGCTCATGGGCTGCGGGGTGATGACGACCGGCGCACTTGTGTTCTTTGCCCTGTCGCTGAAGCTGATCCGCTATTCAACGGCAGGCATCCTGCAATATATCTCGCCGTCGATAGTGTTCCTGACAGCGGTTTTCTTGTTTGGCGAACCCATGGACCGCTGGAAGTTCCTGTCCTTCGTGCTGATCTGGATTGCCCTTGGCATTTACACGGTTTCAGCGCTGCTCGCGGAAAAATCTAAATCCGCCCTTTAAGTATATCGAGCGGCACCACGTCGCGGACCGTGGCAAGCCGCGCCCGATAGGCAGCGATAACCTCGCGCGGGTCTTCGACGACATCGAGCTTCACATCAAAGGCCGGGCGGATGAAACCCTTTGTGCGCATGTCGCTGATGAGCGCGAGAAGCGGCGACCAGAAGTCCGCGACATTGAGCAGGAGGACGGGCCGTGCGTGCTGCTGCAACTGCGCCCAGGTGAGGATTTCGGCGAGTTCCTCAAGCGTGCCGACGCCGCCCGGCATGGCGACAAAACCCGTGGCGCGCTCGAACATGGCCATCTTGCGCTCGTGCATGTTGCTGGTGACGATCAACTCGTTGACGCCGTCCAGCATGCGCTCCTTGGTCACCAGGAAATCCGGGATGATGCCGGTGACATGGCCACCATGGACGAGCACACTGCGGGCGATTTCGCCCATGAGGCCCGTGCCGCCGCCGCCATAGACAAGCCCGATGCCTGAATCGGCCATGGATTGGCCCAAGGCCCGCGCAGCGGTTGCAAAACCCGGGTCGAGGCCCGGGGAGGAGCCGCAATAGACGCACAGGCGGTGGGCCGGAACAGTCATCGAACTCACTTTCACTGCGAATCTTTGCACTTTTGGGGAGAGCCCCTTAATAGGTTGATTGCAGTTGCCTATCTAGCAGGAAACGCTTTTAATTCCGCACAGGACGCAGAGATGAAAAAGAACACCCCCCTGATCGCCGTTTCGGCCCTCGCCGTTGTTGCCGCCGCAACCTATGGCATTGTGTCGAGGAATGAGACCCCGGCCCCCAAGGCTCCTGAAGCCGTGGTTGAGGCGCCGGCAAAGCCCGAGGCGAAAGTGGCCGTTGCAGCGCCCGAAACACCGGAAGCCGTGGTGCCCAAACCAGCGCAGGTGGTTCCAGCCGTTCCAGAAGTCATCTTGCCGTCATTTGATACAGTGCGCGTTGAACCCGCAGGTGATGCCGTGATTGCAGGCCACGCGGCACCCGGCGCTGAAGTCACCGTCAAGTTTGCCGGGGCGGTTGTCGGCACCGCCAAGGCTGGGCCGGACGGCAGTTTCGTCCTTGTTCCGGAAAAGCCGCTGCCTGCAGGGGCTGGTGCGCTGACGCTCGAAACGGAAGCCGACGGCAAGACGCTCAATTCAACCGATGCCGTTGCCATTGCCGTGACTGGCCAGAAACCAGCCCTGGTTGCCAAGGTTGATGGGTCTGGTCCCGTGAAAGTGGTCCAGGCTCCGGCCACACCCGAAGCCATAGCGTCGGTGACCATGCGGGCCATCGACTATGATGACACGGGCAACATGGTGTTCCAGGGCCAGGCCAAACCCGGCACAAGGGTCCGCCTTTATGTCGACAACGCCTTCACTGGCGAAACGGCCTCCGATGCCAGTGGCAGTTGGACCTTCAAGGGCGATGACACAATCGTACCCGGCCAACACGCCTTGCGCGTCGATGCCGTTGACGGCGAGGGCAAAGTGACAAGCCGTGCCGAAACACCGTTCCTGCGCGAGAAGCCGGAAAAGGTGATTGCAACTCTGGAAACGCCAGCTCCCGCTGCCGAAGCCACCGAGGAAGCGCCTGTCGATACGGAAGTGGCAGCAGCACCAGAGGTCACGGCCAACGGCGAAACGGCACCGGCCGCAGAAACCACCACACCCGAGACGGAAGTGGCAATTGCCGCGACACCCTCCGTTGTGGAAGCCGTGCAGGACCCATCAGGCCCCATGCGCATTGTCATTCAGCCCGGCAACAATCTCTGGCGCATCTCCCGCCAAGTTTACGGCAAAGGCCGCATGTACACGATCATCTTTGAGGCCAACAAGGATCTCGTGAAAGATCCCAACAAGGTCTATCCAGGGCAAATCCTGACAGCGCCTGCCAAGACGCCCTGACCCGCCCGTGACGCCACACAAGACGCTGCACAGGGAAAAAAGCCAGTGGGAGACACTGCGGGGCCTTCTGCCCTATCTTTGGCCCGACGGTCGTGCCGACCTCAAATTCCGCGTGGTCCTTGCGATGACGCTGCTGGTGGCATCCAAGGGCATAACTGTCGCAACACCCTATGCCTTCAAATATGCAACCGATGCGCTTGCCGCCGTGGGCGGGGCCGCGGGGGCAGCATTCGGAGTCGCCATCTCCATGGTGCTGGCCTATGGCGTCGGGCGCATCACGATGGTGGTCTTCGCGCAATTGCGTGACGCCATATTCGCCAAGGTCGGCCAGCGCGCGGTGCGCGACATGTCGAACCGCACCTTCCGGCACCTCCACGATCTTTCACTGCAATTCCACCTTTCACGGCGCACCGGGGGGCTGTCGCGCATCATCTCGCGCGGCACCAACGGCATTGACACTGTGCTGCGCTTCTCGCTGTTCAACACCATTCCGACGGGGCTGGAAATCGGCCTGGTCTGCGCCGTGCTCGCGGTGTCCTTCGGCTGGATCTACGTGGCAATCGTTCTGGCCACGGTCGTTGCCTATATCTCCTACACTTACCTGGCGACGGAATGGCGCATCAGCATCCGCCGCATCATGAACGAGGCTGATACTGATGCCAGCACCAAGGCCATAGATTCACTGCTGAACTTCGAGACAGTCAAGTATTTCGGCAATGAGAAACATGAATCCGAGCGCTATGATTATTCCATGGCCATTTTTGAAAAGGCCTCGATCAAGACCTGGGTGTCGCTCGCCGTCCTCAACGCCGGCCAAGCCTTCATCTATTCGATCGGCCTCACTGCTGTGATGGTGCTTTCGGCCATGGCCGTCCACGCGGGCACGGCGACAATCGGCGATCTCGTCATGGTCAATGCCCTGATGATCCAGCTTTACATGCCGCTCAATTTCATTGGTTCCTCGTACCGCGAAATCAAGCAGGGGTTGATCGACGTCGAAGGCATGTTCAGCGTGCTGGAGGAAGCGCAGTCGATCACCGACAAAGCCGGTGCACCAGAACTTGTGCCGGGCAGGGGCCGCATTGCTTTTGAAGGCGTGTCTTTTGCCTATGATGCCGAACGGCCCATTCTCAAAAACATCTCATTCGAAGTTCCCGCCGGAAAGACCGTGGCCATTGTCGGACCCTCCGGGGCCGGCAAATCGACAATCTCGCGGTTGCTGTTCCGCTTCTATGACGTGACTGGCGGGCGCATTCTCATTGACGGGCAGGATATCCGTGACGTGACCCAGGTAAGCCTGCGCCGGGCCCTTGGCATGGTGCCGCAGGACACAGTGCTGTTCAATGACACGGTGCGCTACAACATCCGCTATGGCAGGCCTTCGGCCAGCGATGCCGAAGTCGAAGAGGCCGCGAAGCTCGCGCAGATCCATGATTTCGTCGTGAGCCTGCCCAAGGGTTACAACGCCATGGTGGGTGAACGTGGACTCAAACTTTCAGGCGGAGAATAGCAGCGCGTGTCGATTGCCCGGACCATCCTGAAGGGGCCGCCCATTCTTGTGCTTGATGAAGCAACCTCGGCACTCGATACATTCACCGAACAGGAAATCCAGGCGGCGCTCAAGACGGTTTCGAGGGACCGCACAACCGTGGTCATTGCGCATCGCCTCTCGACGGTTGTCGATGCCGATGAAATCATCGTCCTCGACAAGGGCAGGATTGCCGAGCGTGGCCACCACGCGGCCCTGCTGAGGAAGCACGGACTTTACGCCCGCCTGTGGAACCGCCAGCGCGAAGCAGATGCGGCACGCCGCAAGCTGGCGGGGGAAAAAGAAATGCGTGGGCCTGCCGACGAGGTCTTGGTGAACGCCAAGTGAATCAACCTTTGCGCAACCAAACCCGCTGAGCCGCCATTAACGCTGCCCGGAAAATTCAAGCTAAAACTGGCGAAAATTGGATTCAAATCCGCTGCTATTCACATTTGTTTATCGGGAACAGCGCATGGTGGGCCCATCAGCGCGGCAACGTGCGAACAAGAAGACCGGGGTCTACCCGGCTCTTATTTGGTGGGTAACGCGGCAGTGGATGCAGCAAGCAGAAGCGCCGCAAAAAATTGGGGAAGTCAAATGAAAGTGACGACACTAGAGACTGTCGCCGGGCGTATCGTCGAAGAAACGCTTGGTGTGGTGCGCGGATCGGTTCTGTGGTCGCGCGGCCTCAAGAAGTTCAGTCGCGGCGGCATACGCGCGGTTGAATACATGACCAAGGAAGACGTGATGGAAGGCCTGAACCAGGCGCGTATCGATGCCGAAGAGGCAGCGCAACGCCAGGCCAAGCTGTTGGGGGCCGATGCCATCATCGGACTTCGCATTGAAGTCGTCGAATTGGCCGGTGGCATGTTCCAGGCTTCGGCCATGGGCAATGCCGTCAAGACCAGCGCGCTTCCTTCGGCCGCTCCGGCCTTCGGCAGGCGCATGGATCTGCCCTTCGCAGCGCCTGCGAATGACAGTGCCGTGATCCTGCCATTCCGCAATCTCCGTGCGGCGGGGAACCAGGCTGCCAGCCTGCACTGAACAGTTCCAAGCCAAATCGGCCAAGCCGCGAATCTGGGGGTTCGCGGCTTGCTTTTGTTTTTGGTAGCGCTGGTGTATGGGGCGGCCATGAACATCATCACCAGTATCACATCCTCGTTGGCACCCGTTCACAAGGAGGGCTATCCCTTTGTGCTGGGGGCCGCCGCTGTCACCCTCGGGCTGTTCTTTTTCGGCTTCAACACCGTTGGTTGGATCGCCCTCATCCTCACGGTGTGGTGCGCCTATTTCTTCCGCGACCCGGAACGGGTCACACCTTCACGCAAAAATCTTGTCATCTCGCCTGCCGACGGCCGCATCAGCGCCATCGCCAGCGTCGTGCCGCCGCCGGAACTTGATCTTGCGCGCGAACCCCACACCCGCATTTCCGTATTCATGAATGTTTTCGATGTGCATGTGAACCGTTCGCCAAGCGACGCACGCATTGCGCGGCTTGCCTACGTGCCGGGGGCATTTCTCAATGCCGAACTCGACAAGGCCAGCGACGACAATGAACGCCAGGCACTGACCTTGACTCTCGACAACGGCATGCAGGTCGGCGTTGTGCAGATCGCCGGCCTGGTGGCCCGCCGCATCGTGAAATTTGTCGGCGAGGGCGAGCGCCTGACGGCAGGCCAGCGCTTTGGCCTCATCCGCTTCGGCAGCCGCGTTGATGTTTATCTGCCGCAATCGGTGGCCCCATTGGTGATCGTCGGGCAACGGGCGCTGGCCGGCGAAACCGTGCTCGCCGATCTTGATGGAACCGAACCCGCCCGCAGCGGACGCAAAGCCTGATGGCCCCTGAAGCCCCCGACCATCGGACGTTCCGCATGGTGCCGGTGCGCTATCTGGCACCCAACCTGATTACGCTTCTCGCCCTGTGCAGTGGTGTCACCGCCATCAAGCTGGCCTTCGAGGCGCGTTTCGAGATTGCCGTGGCAGCGGTCATCCTCGCCATATTTCTTGATGCCGTTGACGGCAGGCTGGCCCGCTATCTCAAGGGGACATCGCGGTTCGGCGCAGAACTCGACAGCCTTGCTGATTTTGTCAATTTCGGCGTGGCACCCGCAGTGCTCCTTTATATCTATTCGCTGAACAGCATTCGCACCGCAGGCTGGATTGCCTGTCTGATGCTGGCCATTGCCTGTGCACTGCGGCTGGCACGTTTCAATGTGGCAGTGGATGATCCGGAAAAGCCGGCTTTTTCCAATGCGTTTTTCTCGGGGATTCCGGCCCCGGCCGGGGCTGGGCTTGCCCTTGTGCCGTTTTATCTCGGTTTTCTCGACATTGTACCTGATGGCCACGATTGGGCTCGCGTCTATGCGCCCTATATTGTCCTCGTTGCCATTCTCATGGTGAGCCGGGTACCAACATTTTCCGGCAAGACCGCCACAAAGGTGCCGGGCGACATGGTTCTGCCGATCCTTGCGGGGGCTGCCCTTCTGGTGATTTGCCTGATCAGTTTCCCATGGGAAACGCTTTTGCTCGTTGCCGCCATCTATCTGGCACTGATCCCCGTGAGTTGGGCCAGTTACCGGAAACGCAAGCGCGCCCATCAAATGCAACCCTGAAGCGTTTTTTTTGGGAGGGGGTGTATTTCTCTATCCCTGTGCTAGGTTATCTCCCAATGGCTCTCCCCCAAAAAAACGACGGGAGGCCGAAACAGGGAGATTAAATGATGAAAAATTACTCAGTTAAATCGCTGATGGCAGGGGCCGCCATCCTGGCCCTTACGGCATCGGGCGCATTTGCCGAGACGGTTTTTAACCGCGGCAATTCCGCCGATCCGGAATCACTCGATCCGCACAAGACCTCAACCGTTTATGAAGCCAATATTCTCCGCGACTTGTTCATGGGTCTGATGATCCACAATGCCAAGGCCGAACTTGAGCCCGGCGCTGCCGAGAGCCACGCGGTTTCCGCCGACGGCAAGGTCTACACCTTCAAGATGCGCGCCGGGGCCAAGTGGTCGGACGGAAGTGCTGTTACGGCCAATGACTTTGTTTATTCCTGGCAGCGCCTGGTGAACAAAGACACGGCAGCTGAGTATGCGTACATGCTGGCACCTGTCGTCAACGCGGAAGCCATCACCAAGGGCGAAAAGAAGCCCGAAGAACTTGGTGTCAAAGCTGTCGATGACATGACCTTCGAAGTGACGCTGAATTCCGCGACACCTTATCTCCTTGAAATGCTCACCCACCAAGCGACCTATGCCGTGAGCAAGGCCAATATCGAAAAGTTCGGTGCCGACTTCATAAAGCCCGGCAATCTTGTATCAAACGGGGCCTATATGCTGGCCGAATTCGTGCCAAATGACCACATCAAGGCCGTCAAGAATCCAAACTTCTACGAC
>JANNFZ010000205.1:0-10579 GCA_031380375.1 Hyphomicrobiales bacterium | reverse complement strand
TGAATTGATTTCGGGCACGAAATCTTGCCGTTCGAGGGCCGCCGCGAATCGTCGTGGGGTGATCACGGCACGTGAAGTCGTTGAACCGGAAAGCCTGATGCCGTTGCGAAATGCGCCCTGGCCCAGTGCTGCATGGACCAGCAGATTGTCCGCCGGGCGCAACACGACAGCACATTGCAGGACGCCGTTTTCGACCAGTGCCATGCCGATGCCCCAGGGGCCGGACCCTTGCAGGAAGCCCTTGGTGCCATCAATGGGATCGGCGATCCACAGCCGCGATTTTGCAAGCCGCGCCGCGTTGTCCGGCGTTTCCTCCGACAACCAGCCATCATCGGGTCTTGCTTCGGCAATGCGTGATTTCAGAAAATCATCAACCGCCTGGTCGACGTCGGTGACAAAAGTGCCGTCACGCTTTTGCTTGTGACTAAAACCTTGTGACTGCATGGCGAGCGCAAGCTTGCCCGCTTGCTGCACAGTTGCGAGCAGGAGATCGCAGTCAGCGTCCGGCAATGGTCATCTCGCCGAGGTGGCAGCTTGGTGCATTGCTCGAAGAGCGGAAGATCAAGTCGCTGGCAGGCTCGAGATTGGCAAACATGTCACGCAGGTTACCCGCCACCGTCACTTCGCTGACCGGATAGGCAATCTCGCCATTCTCAAACCAGAAACCGGAAGCGCCACGGCTATAATCGCCGGTCACCATGTTGATTGATGAACCAATGAATTCGGTGACGAGAAAGCCCGTGCCGATGGCCTTCATCATGTCCGCAGGCGATCGGGTGCCAGCTTCCATGTGGAGATTTGATGTGCCGGGCGATGGGTTTGAGCCAAGCCCGCGTGCCGCCTGGCCGGTGGGCGAAAGCCCAAGCTGTCGGCTTGAGCGCAGGTCAAGGACCCATCCCGTAAGCACGCCCTTGTCGATGAGGGCGCGGCGCGATGTGGCGAGGCCCTCGCCATCGACGGCGCGGGACGAAAGGCCCCTTTGCCGCAGGGGATCATCAATGATGGTAACGCCTGCTGAAAACAGCGCCTTGCCCATGTCGTCCTTCAGGAAACTTGTGCCCCGTGCGATCGATGCGCCATTGATGCCGGAGACGAGATGGCCGATGAGGCTGGTGGCGGCACGCCGGTCAAAGACCACCTGCACTTTCTGCGAGGCAATCTTGCGTGGATTGAGGCGCTTGACAGCGCGCTCGCCGGCGGTGCGACCGATTTTTTCCGATGGCTCCACGTCGCTGTAGTAAACTGCACCATGGCCGTCATAGTCGCGTTCCATGCCAGTGCCTTCGCCCGCAATCACCGAGGCACTGACCCCAAAGCTTGTCCGGCGGGATGTTCTGGAAAATCCGTTGGAAGCAACGATGGCAGATTGGCCCACAAACGATGAGGCCCCCGCACCGTTGCTTTTTGTGACACCCTTGACGGCGAGGGCGGCGTCCTCCGCCTCTTGCGCACGGATGCGCAATGCTTCGGCGGAAATCTCTTCGCCGGAAGCCATATCAAGATTGGGGAAAGTCTTTGCCAGCTGCGATGGATCGGCAAGACCTGCATATTGATCGGGCGGAGCAAGCCTTGCCATGGCAATGGCCCGCTCGACCATGCGCTGCAAAGCGTCCTTCGTCAGCACGCTGCCCGACATGGTGGCCGAGGATTGTCCGACAAAAACCCGCAAGCCCACTTCCCTGGCTTCCGCCTGTTCGAGGTTTTCAATGACGCCATGGCGCAGCGACACCGATGTGTCGCGGCTCTCCGCCGCCATGACATCGGCAGATGTCGCGCCGTGTTTCAGTGCCATGGCCAAGACATCACCAGCCAGCGAAATCAAATCATCACTCATGTGAGAAAACCATCCAATAGAAAACCAAGAAGAACGAGAAGTCCGAATGTGCGGTTGGACTTGAACAGTTTCAAGCACAGGGAACTGTCGTTGCCATCAAATCTGCGGCATTGCCAGATGGCATGTGCACCGGCGGCCAGCAAGCCCGCGTATGACCAGAAGCCGGCCCCCGCCAGCCCGGAAGCCATGGCAAAAAAAACCAGTGCGACAACGAAAAATGCCCCGAGCCAGCCCAGTGTTGCCTCACCGAACATCAAGGCCGTGGATTTGACGCCGATCAGAATGTCGTCGTCCTTGTCCTGGTGGGCATAGATCGTGTCATAGGCGAGCGTCCAGAAAACACCACCCACATAGAGGAGAACCGGTGCCGCGGTGAGCGTTGCTGTGACAGCCATCCAGCCCAGAAGTGCACCCCAGTTGAAGGCAAGGCCCAGCACGGCTTGCGGCCAATCAGTAATGCGTTTCATGAATGGATAGACCGTGACGATAGCGAGCGATGCAGCTCCCGTCAGGATCGTCGGCCAATTGAATTGCAGCAGTATGGCGAGCCCGACAAGCAGCAGCGCTGCGAGAAAGGCAAGCGCTGCCCTTGGCGACACCCGACCCGAGGGCAGGGGGCGGTTGCGGGTGCGCTCGACCTTGCCATCAAAATCCCGGTCGGCGAGATCATTGAGCACACAGCCCGCACCGCGCATGACTATGGCGCCAAGCAGGAACAGCACGGCAAACCACAGGTGTTGCCAAGACGGATCCGTGGTGATGATTGCCAGCGCCAGACCCCACCAGCAGGGCAACAGGAGCAGCCACCAGCCGATGGGCCGGTCAAGCCGCATGAGCTGCCCATAGGGTACAAGTGCCGATGGCAGCACGCGCTCAACCCAGTTCCGGGAACGGGCATCGGCGATGTGAATATCGGGGTTGCTGGAAACCATGTGCCGGGCCGTGTACAGGAAGGCCCATGAAAAATAAAGCAATGGCGAAATCCACCCCCCGCCTGCATGTCGAAGCCAGGCTTGCCCCCGGCCACGACATTCCCCTCGCACCCGAACAGGCGCATTACCTGGTCAATGTGCTGCGCCTCGGGGGCGGCGATGTCGTTCGCGTTTTCAATGGCAGTGATGGTGAATGGCTGGCCTACTTGACCGATGTGAAAAAGAAGGATGCGTCAATCCGCTGTGAACGGGAGCTCGCCGACGTGACGTTGCCGCCCGATATCGATTACCTCTTTGCGCCGCTCAAACACGCCCGCCTCGATTATATGGTGCAGAAGGCGACGGAACTTGGCGTGCGCCGCTTGCGGCCGGTGATCACCCAGCGCACCATCGCCGAGCGCGTCAACCTCGAACGCATGCGGGCCAACGCCATTGAAGCCGCCGAACAGTGCAATCTGGTTTTTGTGCCCGAAGTGTCCGCGCCGGTAACGCTGTCAAATGTCATCGCAGATTGGGAACCGCTGCGAACGCTGATCTTCTGTGACGAAACGGCGGCTCATGCGAATCCGATTGCGTCCCTCATAGGCGTGTCACCGCCCGCTGCCGTCCTCGTCGGCCCGGAGGGCGGCTTTACCGATGACGAGCGCCAACTGTTGCAGGGCCAGGCTTTCGTGCGGGCCATTTCACTGGGCCCGCGCATTCTCCGGGCTGACACCGTGGCCATTGCGGCACTGGCAGTGGTCCAGGCCGCCATCGGCGACTGGGGAACCGCACAGTAATTGTAATGGGACCTATCACTATTTGTGACTTGCCCGTCCCAACCCCGGTGCCTACATAGCGCCAAACAAGTGGGACAGAAATCTTGAGCGGACCAACACCGGAAACGGCTGAAGCGCGCGCCATAATCGAATCGAAATCGCAACTCGTTGACTATTTCGCGCCCGGAATGAAGCCGAAGAGCGAATGGCGCATTGGCACCGAACACGAGAAATTCGCCTTCCTGACGGACACGCTGCAACCCGTGCCCTATCAAGGCGCCCGCTCCATCAAAGCACTGCTCGATGGCCTGAAGGACCGCTTTGGCTGGGAAGGGGTCTATGAAGGCGACAACATCATCGCCCTCGCCGACCCCAAGGGTCTTGCCAATATTTCGCTTGAACCCGGCGGCCAGTTTGAACTTTCCGGCGCGCCCCTCGAAAGCGTCCATGACACCTGCGCGGAAGTGAATGAACATCTGCAACAGGTCCGTGAAATCGGCGACCGCCTGGGCATCGGCTTCCTCGGGCTCGGAGCGTCGCCCCTGTGGACCAGGGCTGAAACTCCGGTCATGCCCAAGGGCCGCTATGGCATCATGGCACCCTACATGGACAAGGTCGGCACCATGGGCCGCGACATGATGTTCCGAACCTGCACCGTGCAGGTCAATCTCGATTTCGGCAGCGAATCCGACATGGTGCAGAAGCTCCGTGTCTCGCTGGCGCTGCAACCCCTCTCCACAGCGCTTTTTGCCAATTCGCCGTTTCTGGAAGGCAAGCCCAACGGTTTTTTGTCGTACCGCTCGCATGTCTGGACCGATACCGACAAGGCGCGTTCCGGCATGCTGCCCTTCGCTTTCGAGAGAGGCATGGGCTTCGAACGTTACGTCGATTATGCCCTCGACGTGCCCATGTATTTCGTTATGCGCGACGGAAAGTTCATCAACACAGTGGGCGAGAGTTTCCGCAAATTCCTTGATGGCAGGCTGCCGCAATTGCCCGGTGAAAAGCCGGTGCTGAAAGACTGGGCCGATCACCTCACCACGATTTTTCCCGAGGTGCGCCTCAAGCGTTATCTGGAAATGCGCGGCGCTGACTCAGGGCCGTGGCGCAGGCTTTGCGCGTTTCCGGCCCTGTGGACAGGACTGCTCTATGAACAATCTTCGCTTGATGCTGCCTGGGATCTGGTCAAGGACTGGACGGCCGCCGAGCGCCAGCAACTGCGCGATGACGTGCCTGCGCAGGGTCTCAAGGCGATGATCCGTGGACGGACGGTACGCGACATTGCAGGTGAAGTGCTGAAGCTTGCCCGTGCTGGCCTCGAGGCCCGCCAGCGCACGGGCTGCAAGGGCAAGACGGAGACCACATTCCTCGAAGTGCTTGATGAAACCGTGAGCAGCGGCAAGACCGCCGCCGACCGGATGCTGGAACTTTACAACAGCACGTGGAACCACGACGTCTCCCGGGTGTTCCGGGATTTCGCCTACTGAATCAGGCCGGGATGATTTCGATTCCTTCGGCCAATGCTGCAACAATCATTTCCTTGTCACGGCTGGCAAGGGGGAGTTCGGTACGTGCAGCGAGTTCGACGTAACCCGCATCATAGACCGTAAGGTTGTGCTTGCGGGCAATCTGCAAAACATCAATCCAAATGCGTTCACGGTCAAAGTCATCGTCCTGCGCGGCCAAGTGCCGCAAAACTGAAAGGAAGTAGTCGCCGTTTTCGCGTGATATGCGTTCGCGCCTTTCGGCGGTGCGGATGACATTGGCCATTTCGTAATACCAAATCATTGGAATTACGATTCCCCGATCACGCGCTTGCCGGAACATTTTTTCCGTGTTGGCGGTTACTTCGTCTTCAAAACACCATGCGGCGGCAAATGAAGCGTCGACAACGAAACTCAATACTTCCGCCCCGCGTCACGAAGCTCCTTCCACGACAAACCACCTGTCGTGACCGATTTTCTCAGCTCGATCATGCGTTCGACGGCTTGATGGCGTTGCTCGGCACTCCATTGGCTGTGTCTGGTCAGCCGTGCCACAGGCTTGCCATGGCGCGTGATCACCACCTCCTCGCCGGCTTCCACCTTGTCGAGAAGGGCTGAGAGTTTAGTCTTGGCTTCAAATGCACCGACTGTAATCATTGGTTTATTTCCTATTTCAACTAGTTTAAACCAGTTGAAACGAAACTTCAACCTATTCCGCCGCGATGGCGTAGCGCGCTGTGCCAAGACCTTCCTTGATGTGGCGGGCGAGCGTTTCGGCTGCTGCATTGGCTTTGCCGGGCTTGCGGATCAACCCGATCTCGAAGGTCCCCAGTGACGGAAACCCATCCTGCTCGGTCAGCACCCGCATGCCGGGTCGCACGCACATGGATGGCAAGGCCCCGACCGCCAGGCCTTGCATGACGGCGGCAATAACCGTCGCGGCATTTGGACTGGAATAAGCAACACGATAGCGCCGCCCGGCATTTTCGAGTGCTGTTGTCACGCGTTTCCGCCACGAGCAACCGACATGGGAGGCCGCAATGGGAAGGGTTTCAAGGAGATGCGGTGAATGCCTGGCCGATGAAACCCAAACGAGGTCTTCCCGGCGGACCGGTTCACCAACACTGTCGGGTCCGCAAAAGGTGATGACCGCGAGGTCAAATTCGCCGCGCTTGGTGCGCATGGTCAAGGGATCGCTGTTGGCGCATTCCACGTCGATGGTGACATGGGGGTGGGTGCGCGAGAAGCGGGCGAGAATTTCCGGCAGGAACACTTCGGCGTAATCGTCGGGCATGCCAAAGCGCAGGGTTCCGGTAATTTCCGGTTTGATGAAGGTCGACACCGCCTCATCACTGAGCGACACGATCCGACGCGCAAATTCAATCAGCCTGTCGCCGTCATGGGTGAAGCGCGTGCCGCGGCCATCCTTGGCAAAAAGCGGTCGCCCCAGGGACTCCTCAAGACGCTTCATCTGCATGGAGACCGCCGATTGGGTCTTGTTCACCTCGCCTGCCGCCCGGGTGAAACTGCCGGCATCGACAATGGCGAGGAAGGTCTTGAGTTGGTCAACGTCCAGGTTGGGAAGCATGATACATCACCTTTCGTGATTGGTCATATAACATACATTCGTTTGATTGATCAATAACAATTTGCAATCATGTGCCCTTCAGCGAGGCCGAACCGGAAATCGGGTGGCTTCCGGCGGGGGAAATCTCTTTCCTGCCAAGAGGAGTAGAGATCATGCGCGATTACGCTATTTACAATGCCCAGTCCCACAGCGGCCTGGCTGGCGGGGGCTTGCTCACCAGGCTCTGGGAAAACTGGAAGGCCCACCGGGCCATGGTCCAACTCGTCGGCTTCAGCGATCACATGCTGCGCGACGTCGGCCTGACCCGCGCTGATGTGGTGTGGGCGGAAGCGTTGCCGCTCAGCGTAAATGCCGTCATGGCACTGGAAGAGCGCGGCACACTTCTGCGCCGCGGCAAGGTCAATGGTGCCTGACGGTATCTGCCTTGGAACGCGGCGTGCCGCCGGGGGTTACTTTCTCCCGGTCAGAATTTCGCGAAACACATCGTCAAGCCCTGGCCTTGTGCTGCGTCGCCGCGTGGTGCGCCTGCGTGTGCTGTAAGTGTAGCGTCGGCGCCGACGTTTCGGTGCCAGTTGGCGCCTCGCCCCTTGCATCAGGCCTTTCAAAATTGCGGCAATGATGATGGCGATCAATCCACCGCCACCGCTGCCGGCTTTTGCCGCATCGGATGTCAGGGTGGAAGCGTTGGTGGCTGCCAGTGCCGCAAGGACAGCCGTGGCACTGAGTGCCGCCACCGTTGATTCGCTGTCTCCCGAAACACCGAGCGCTTTTTCAGCGGCGACCTGCGTTTCATAGAGATTGGCGAGGATATCGGCGCCGTCTGCACGGGCTTCGGTGCCAGTCATGGCCTCGACATCATCGAGATCGGAACTGTCACCACCTTCTTCAAGCGTGTCGAGCAGGGCATCGAAAGCTTCCGGATCGGCCGCCGCCTTGGCCTTGATTTTGGCGGCAATGGCAGGGGCAAATTTCGACACCGCCGCTTTGGCTTTTGCGGTGCTGAGTCCGCTCGCCTTTGCGACATTGGCGAAATATTGTCCGCCTTGTGCGGTTGAAAGAATGTCAGTGATGGCCATGGTTCAAGTTTTTCCTGCGGTTGTGTGGCTTGCACGGAATGACGGGATGGGTGTTAACAAGTGCGCCATTGTTTACAATGAAAATCCCATTCGGCGGCTTTCGGCAATGAGCAGTGCCGGATTGCGAAAGTGGTGGCCGTGGAGCCCGGCAAGACGCGCGCCCTCGACGTTGGACTTTTTGTCGTCGATGAACCAGCATCGTGATGGCTCCTTGCCGAGGGATTCGACGAGCCGTGAAAAGCTGCGGGGGTCCGGCTTCTTGGTGCCGAACTCATAGGAGCAGAAGCGCTGGCTGAAAATCAGGGCCGCTTCCGGCAACAGCCGTTCGAGGTTGTTTTTCACGATGGGGCCGTTGTTGGTGTAGATGGCAACTTGCGCCTGCGCCTTGATGAGGGCGGCGATGACCAGCACTTCGGTGTTGGCGGTCATGGCGTGGCGGCGCGCCTCCACCCATTCGCTTTCGGAAATGGGATAACCAAGGCGTCGGCCGAATTCCTTCACGTAGATTTCGGGATCGGGAAAGTCGCCGGCATCGGCCGCATCTTCAAAGCCTGAGTCCCATAGTGCCGCCCGCACATCGCGCGCTGTTGCGTCGGCAAGGGTGGCGAGGTAACGCAGCCTTCGTCCCACCGCGTAGTGGCACAGCACATCGTCCATGTCGAAAATGACGAGTTCTGGCCGCGCCCCGTCGTTCATTCAGGTGTTCATTCAGGCGGCAGTACCACCGACAGTGAGGCCGTTGATGCGCAGTGTCGGCTGGCCAACACCCACCGGCACGCCTTGGCCGTTCTTGCCGCAGGTGCCGATGCCCTTGTCGAGTTCAAGGTCATTGCCGACCATGGTGATCTTCTTCAGTGCCTCGGCACCGGCACCAATGAGAATGGCACCTTTGACGGGGCGGGTGAGCTTGCCGTTTTCGATCACATAGGCTTCGGTGACCGTGAAAACAAATTTGCCGGAGGTGATGTCAACCTGGCCGCCGCCAAAGGACTTGGCAAAAAGCCCGGTTTTCATGGAGGCGAGAATTTCCTCTGGGCTGCGTTTGCCATTCAGCATGTAGGTATTGGTCATGCGCGGCATCGGAGCATGGGCATAAGACTGGCGACGGCCGTTTCCTGTGGGTGAAACATTCATCAGCCGGGCGTTCATGCGGTCCTGCATAAATCCAACGAGCACGCCCTTCTCGATCAGTGTCGTGCAGTTGGAGGGTGTCCCCTCATCGTCAATGGTGATGGAGCCGCGCCGGTCCGGAATGGTGCCGTCGTCAACGACCGTCACGTCTTCGCTGGCAATGCGCTGGCCCATCAAACCGGCAAAGGCACTGGTGCCCTTACGGTTGAAATCGCCTTCAAGGCCGTGGCCGATCGCTTCATGCAAAAGTATGCCGGGCCAGCCCGGTCCCAAAAGCACATCCATTTCACCAGCCGGTGCCGCACCTGCCTCAAGGGCAACAAGGGCCTGGCGCAGGGCTTCGCGGGTGGCGTCCTGCCAGCGCTCCCCGGAAAAATAAGTAAGCGGAAGGCCGCGCCCGCCAAAGCCATCGCTGCCTTGGCCCTGCAAGGTGCCGTTGTCGGTGGTAACTGAGACATTGAAACGGGCGAGCGGCCGGATGTCGCGGTAGAGACCGCCGTCGGGCCGGATGATGGTCACATCCTGGAAATCCGTGGCCATGGAAACAGACACCTGCCGCACCCTTGGGTCAAGGCCGCGGGCAAAGGCATCGACCTTTTGCAACAGTGATACTTTCTCGGCAAAGCCCATGGCATTGGAGGGATTGAAATCACCATAGAGCTTGCGGTTGGTGCGCGATGGTTCGGCACTGACATTGCGACTCTGGCCATGGCGCAAAACGGTGTCACAGGTGTCGGCGGCGCGCTTCAGGGCCGAAAGCGATAATTCCGAGGCATGGGCATAGGCGGCGGTTTCGCCGGTGACGGCGCGCAAGCCAAAGCCCTGCGACTCATCGCTGGCCGCCGATTTGAGCTTGCCATCATCAAACACCAGGCTGTCGGTCTGCCGCCGCTCGATAAACAATTCGCCGTCATCGGCCTTGGCAAGGCGCTGCTCGACAAAACGTTGCGCCTCGGCAAGGCTCAGGTCTTCGAAAGCGGGGAGGGCAAAGTCGGTCATGGCTTAAGCGTCCTGTGTTATCGCTACATAGTCATGAAGTCCGGCCACTACCAGCCCGCAGGGGTTACAGTTTTGCAAGCGCCTTGAGCCCGGCATCAAAGCCCTCAAGCGAAATGGCGATCGGAAATCCGTTGCCGGGCCGGTCATAGACGTAGAAAGTCGCAACCGAGCCTTTGCGGAACTTGCTGAGTGTTTCGGCCGAGGCCTCGCCCGTTGCTTCACAGATTGGTGGAATGCAGCGGCTGAAGGCCATGGGCTTTGGAAGTGCTGCACCATCGATTTCAACGGGCACGCCGGTCGGCAGGAACACACCCATGGGGGCCATGATCTGCATGAAGACGGCGGTCTTGTCGCCTTGCGCGACGCTGCGGACAATGACCGAAATGCCGATCTTGTCGTTCTTTGAACTGCGCCCCTGCTGGGTCATGCCGCAGGATTTGGCTTTCTGGCCGTCCTGGGTCTGGACTTCCGAGCATTGCACGGCCCAGGAACCATGGGTTGATATCGTTTCAGCCTGCGGCCTTTGCTGGCCGGGGTCACCATTGGCCACCGGCTTGTTGGTGCGCGGACCAAAATACTGCGCACCCTTGGGCGGCGGCAGGGGATCACTCTTCTCGTCCTGTGCCAGTGCCTGAGGGGCCATGGCCATGCAGCCCGCAAGGGCGAGAATGGAAAGTTTCCGCGTGATTCTCACAATCAATGCTTCCTTCAACTGATTTGGACGCTCTTAGCGCGCTTCCCGGTGAAATGGAATCATTTCGCCGGTAAGGATTCGCG
>JANNFZ010000195.1:0-2997 GCA_031380375.1 Hyphomicrobiales bacterium | reverse complement strand
CCTGGAACGAGAACACTCCGGCATTGGGCCGGTCCTGATCGGGGAGAAATTTGCCAAGCGCCTCGGTGTATTCCACAAAGGGCTGTTCCACCGGTTCAAAGCCGTAAGCTTCATAGACCCCCTGGATGGTCGCCAGCATGGCACGCAGCCCCCGGATTTCATCGGGGCCGACGTCGCGGAAGCCTTTGGCCACGCGGGCCTTGGGACGGAAGTCTTTTGCCATTGTCTTCACTCGTTTTCGAAGGCGCTTCTAGGGGAAGCAGCGGCGAGGGTCAAAGGCGATGCGAAAGCTTCACAATCCGCTTGGCGGCTTCGGCCACTACGGCTTCGTCAACGGTCAGCCCCACGCGGACATGGCCCGCACCTTTGAGGCCGAAGCTTTCGCCGGGCATGGTCACGACATTTTCCTCGGCCAGAAGTTTGCGGGCGAAGGCGTCGCCCGAGAGGCCAGTACCCCGCACATCAAGCATCACGAACATGCCGCCTTCCGGCACATGGGCCTTGATGCCCTTGGCTTCGGCCACACCTTCCTTGAGGACGCGGGCCCTCCTGATATAGGCGGCGCGCATGTCTTCGATTTCCGTGAAGTCTTCGTTGAGGGCAGCGGCCGTGGCGTCCTCGAGAAAAGGCTGGCCCCCGAACAGCATGGTTTCCGTGACCGGCAGGACATGCGCGCAATAGTCCGCCGAGGCGGCGATCCAGCCGCAACGGAACCCGGGTACTGCATGGGATTTTGAGATGGAGGAGACGACGATGGTGCGTTCCTCAAGGTCTTTGTCCATAAAAGGCGAATGGAAGACATGATTGCCATAGACGAACATGGCGTAGACTTCGTCGGAGACAATCCATAGGTCATGGCGCTTGGCAATTTCACCAATCCCGCGGACTTCTTCAGCGTTAAAAACCGCCCCCGTCGGGTTGCTGGGCGTGTTGAGCAAAATGGCCCTTGTCTTTGATGTTACAGCTTTTTCGATTGCCTCAAGATCTGGATGAAAGCCCCGGTCCGGGTCAAGCGGCACCGCCACCGGAACACCACCTGGAGCCGTCACCACAGCCTCATAGGTGGCGTAATAGGGATCGAGCAAAAGCACCTCGTCACCCGGTTCGATGATGGTTGTGAAGGCCATGGAGAGTGCGGTTTGCGTTCCCGGCAGGAACAGGAACTGGTCCCGGGAAATGACGCGGCCCATTTGTTTTGTGTAATGCCGGGACAGCGCATCGAGCAATTGTGGTTCGCCGCGGCCCGGGGAATATTTCAAACGTCCGGCCCGCATGCTGGCGTTGGCGACATCTAATATCCGGGTGGGCGGAGCCAGGTCTGGCTCGCCGATCGACAGGAAGATGACATTTTGGCCGGTGGCGGCGCGCTTGCGGCCTTCGATGTGGACGGCCCATTTTTCAGAACCGAGACCCGACAGCCGCGTGGCAATGGATGCATATTTCATGATTGGCGGCTGATAGCCGAAGTTTTGGGCCAGCGCTACTCCGGCACGCGCTCGACCGCCATGCGGTTCATGCTCACATAGTCAAGCTTGCCGGAACCGAGCACGGGAAGGGCGTCAACGGTGAAAATGTTCTTGGGGATCATCAGGTCGGAAGCACCTTTCTGGCGCAAGCCATCGGCCAGGGTTTTGCGGTCGGGTTTTTCCATTGTCGTGAAATACACGAGCTGTTCGCCCTTTTTCTTGTCGGGCACGGCCACCACGGCATGGGCATGGTCAGGATAGAGTTCCGCCAACCTCACCTCGATGGCGTTGAGGGACACCATTTCGCCGCCGATTTTGCAAAAGCGCTTGGCCCGGCCCAAAATCGTGACAAAGCGATGGTCGTCAACAGTGACGATGTCGCCCGTGTCATACCAGCCGTCCTTCGGGGCTTCGATGACGCCGGGATTGTCGGCGCGCAAATAGCCCAGCATGATGTTGGGACCGCGGACGATGAGGCGTCCGCCTTCGACGATACCCTCAACGGGTTCGAGCTTGTAGCTCATGCCGTCGAGCAAGCGGCCGACTGAGCCTGAGCGGTAATGCATGGGCGTGTTGACGGCGAGCACCGGCGAACACTCAGTTGCGCCATAGCCTTCGAGAATGCGCAGGCCAAAACGCTCCATCCAAATGTTGCGGGTGTCAGGCTTCAGCCGTTCGGCCCCCGCCACGATGAGCCGCATGTTGAAGAAATCATAGGGGTGGGCGTTGCGGGCATAGCCTGCAAGGAACGTGTCGGTGCCAAACAGTACGGTCGCGGCCGTGTCGTAGCAAAGCTCCGGTACGATCTTGTAGTGCAGGGGGGATGGATACATAAAAATGGGAATGCCGGCGAAAAGCGGCAGGATGAGCCCGCCCGTCATGCCAAAGGCATGGAACAGCGGCAGGGCATTGAAGACTTTGTCCTGTGGCGAGAAGGCAATGCGGGCTGCCGCCTGCAGGCGATTGGCATTGATGTTGCGATGTGAGAGGACAACGCCTTTGGGAACGCCTTCGGAGCCTGATGTAAAGAGAATGACGGCGGGCGAATTGGCGTCGCGATATGCGCCCGTCCGGCGCAGTGAGGCTCCTGCAAAGCTTCGCTGCGCAAGTCCGCGCAGTTTGTCGAATGTGCCAATCGAGGCGCGGACATCTTCGAGATAGATGACTTTGCGGCCCTCGCCGAGCAGCTTGATCTCGGCCTCCATCTCTCCCGCTTCGATGAATTTGCGTGAGGTGATGATGGTACGGACCTGTGCTGATACGCAGGCAGCCGCCATGTTGACGGCACCTGTGGAGAAATTGAGCATGGCGGGCACGCGGCCATAGGCGTGCAGGCCAAACAGCGTCACGACCGTGGCGCTGGCGGAGGGCAACAATACGCCGATGTTTTTTTCGCCCGGCGTAAGGCCAGCGATTTTTCGCCCGAGGATAAAGCTGCCGAGAATGATGCGGTTGTAGCTGATGGGTTTCCGCTGGATGTCTTCGAGGATCAGCTTTCCGCCACCATGAAGGGCCCGGCATTCAAGCAGCG
>JANNFZ010000190.1:0-2301 GCA_031380375.1 Hyphomicrobiales bacterium | reverse complement strand
GCCAGATGTCGGCGGCCCTTGCCGCCACCGAACTGGTGCTGGCCCGCGAGCAGCAGTTCTCGGCCCTTGACGGACTCGCCGCCGCCGCCGCCCACGAGCTCGGTACGCCGCTTGCCACCATCGCCCTGGTCGCCAAGGAACTGAAACGCGAGCTGCCGGCAGAAGGGCCGTATACGGAGGATATCGATCTGCTGATCAGCCAGACGGCGCGCTGCCGCGAAATCCTGGCGAGACTCGCCAGCCGCGACGCCGGCGATGACGAGATCTATCAGCGCACCAAGCTGCTGGTCATGGTTGAAGACCTGATTGCGCCGTTGCGCGGCTCCGACGTTTCGATCGCGGTGACGAGTCCCGACGGCGAGTCCGGCGCCCAGCCGGATGCCGAACCGGTGTTCCGCCGCAATCCGGCAATCGCCTACGGTCTTGGCAACCTGCTGGAAAATGCCGTCGACTTTGCCGAGACCCTGGTCGAGATCGACGCCCGCTGGACCGCGTCGCAGGTGGCGATCACCGTGCGCGACGATGGGCCGGGGTTTCGCCAGGATGTGTTCGACCGGCTGGGCGATCCCTTTGTCACGACCCGGCCGGGCTATGGCGAGGAGAGCGGCGAACAGGGCCGCCATGAAGGCATGGGACTGGGCTTCTTCATCGCCAAGACGCTTCTCGAGCGTTCGGGCGCCACGGTGTCGCTGGCCAACCGCCCGGCGCCGGCCCATGGCGCCATCGTCCAGGTGCGCTGGCCGCGCACCGCCGTCGATCTTGGCAAGGCCTGACCACCGCCTGCTTACCACCCTTCAATATTTCTTGATCATCAGGAATCTTGTGTGATTCAAGGAGTCTCCATTGATTCTGGAGGCTCGGATGGTCAAGCGGTCGGCGTTGATTGAAGCGATTGAGGAGGATTTCAAGGAACGGCTGCCTGATTACCACAAATCGCGGCGCGAAGGGTTGGCGACGCTGGCCGGGGTGATGCTGGAAACACGCAGCGCCAACCTGATGGAGTTGGCGGCGGCGCTGCCCCGCGAGATCGGCGCGGCGGATCACCGCTATCAATATATCGAGCGGCAGTTGAAAAACCAGGAAATCGACGCCGATGCGGTGATCAAGTCCTACGTCATGCAAGCTATCCAGCGTCTGGCCTGTCGCGGTCAAACCATCATCTTGCAGATGGATCAAAGCCATATCAACGAGACCAACGAAGTCCTGATGGTGTCGGCGCGCTTGCGCAAACGGGCTGTGCCGGTGGCGTGGCGGGTGCGTTCAACGCAAGGCAATATTGGCTTTGGCGTTCAAAAGGAACTGCTGGACAGCCTGCGCGCATGGTTGCCGGAGCATGTGTCCGTCATGCTGGCTGCCGATCGATTTTATGGAACAGCGCAATTGATTGGCTGGTGTCAAAAGGCAGGCTGGGCTTATCGCATTCGCATGAAGGGTAACTTGACCCTTGCTCACGAGGGTGGTGAACTGACGACCGGAGATGTTGCTGCGAGGCTGCCGCGCGGCGTCACCGGGGCCGAACTCTATGGCAGCGGCGTCGTGACAAATATCGGCGTTCTACATGAGAAAGGTCACAAGGAGCCGTGGATCGTCGCGATGGACGCCAATCCCGGCCGTTACACGGTTCTTGATTACGGAATGCGGTGGGGAATCGAAAGCATGTTTTCGGACTTCAAGAGCCGTGGCTTCGGCCTCATGCAAAGCCATATCAAAAAGCCGGATCGTCTCGAACGGTTGATCCTGATCATGAGCATCGCCCTCTATTGGGCTATCTCCTGCGGCATGTTCGCCCAACATCAGGCCGTCAGCGACGGCATAAAAAGGGGACTCTGAAACAGGCGATGCGCTCGTTGACCTCCCTGTTCAAATCCGGGTTGCGCTTCTTGCGCCGATGCAGCGCCTTGGCTCTGCCTATTCCATATCTCTGGGAGATATGGACCGATGAAAACTCAGACCTTTCTGAAATTGAAGGGTGGTAAGGTGCCGGATCGACAAGCTGGAACCAGGCGAAAGAGGCGAAGATGATCAAGGCAGGCCAATAGGCGAGCCATTGCGGCAGGTGCAGGGACGGGGATTTGCCGATGGCGCTCCGCAGCAGCGCCAAGGGGCCGGTGAATGGATTGAGCGTGGCCCAAAGATTGCCGAACAGCGGATGCAGGAGGATGAGCACCACCCACCACAGGGTCCAGACGCCCAGGGGCAGAAGGTTCTCGGCTGGATCGTTGGGACCGGCAATGCCGATCCACAGCAGCACCACAAGCAGGGCGGCGCTGACGAGACTTGGGATATGAGTCCGGGGTGTTG
>JANNFZ010000176.1:0-7662 GCA_031380375.1 Hyphomicrobiales bacterium | reverse complement strand
TCTGGCACTGGTGGAAAAACTGAATGCTGATCCATCCGTACACGGAATATTGGTGCAGATGCCGGTGCCAAAACACATTGACAGCGCCAAGGTGTTGAACACCATTTCGCCTGCCAAGGATGTCGATGGTTTCCACGTCGTAAATGTCGGCAGGTTGTCCACAGGCCAGGAGGCGCTTGTTGCCTGCACGCCCACGGGCTGCGTCATGCTGGCGAAGGCAACACTGGGCAAGCTCGAAGGTGTCAATGCGGTGATCATTGGACGCTCGAACATTGTCGGCAAGCCCGTGGCGCAATTGCTGCTGGCCGAAAATTGCACGGTCACCATTGCCCATTCGAAGTCCAGGGACTTGCCCGGCATTGTTCGTCAGGCCGATCTTGTCATCGCTGCCGTTGGCCGCCCCGAGATGGTCAAGGGTGATTGGCTGAAGCCCGGTGCTTGCGTCATTGATGTCGGCATCAACCGCATTGAGCGCGACGGCAAGGCCAGGCTGGTCGGCGATTGTGACTTCGCATCTTGCGAAAAGGTGGCAGGGAGCATTACGCCCGTGCCCGGCGGTGTCGGGCCAATGACCATCGCCTGTTTGCTCTACAACACAGTGCGCGCCGCCTGCGCCATCAAAGGTGTTCCGACGCCGGAGATGTAATTGCTCCCACCCCTCCCCAATTCTTGGGGAGGGGCAGGGGTGGGGAGGCTGAGGCCAAGCGATCATCCCGTCAGCGTGCGAAAATGGAGGAAAATGAATTGTCCATGCGGCACAGCAACAAAAAGCTAATCAAACGAAAAAACTGAGCTATTGACTCGCTGAACGGGTTTCGTTCTATATATGTTCTTTGATCGCGAGGCGAATCATGAATAGTGATGTTGGACTAACAACTATCCAGAAACCCAAGGCCAAGAAAACCGGAGCAAAGAGCAAGCCCGAAATGAAGTCGACTCCGAGGGAAATTCCTGGAAACTTTCCTTACACAACTTCGCATGGTGTTTTAAAACAGATCCTTCAGAAAATTGTTGAAGCTGAACGTCCGAGCAAATTTTCAGGAGATTTTCTAAACACTGTTCTGGGTTTTTCCGGAGGCTCAGCAGCGGTCGTTCCTCCGATATTGAAGCGTACAGGTTTCTTGAGTGCAGACGCTACGCCAACCGATCAATACAATCGGTTTAAATCTGATGGTGGCAGAAGTCAGGCAGCACTAGATGCTCTCCGCACAGGATTTTCCGAACTCTTCAGACGCAATGAGTATGCTCACAAGTTTAGTGAGGAAGAGCTTAAGGACCAACTCGTTGCCATAACGGGTTTGAACAAAAGCGACTCCATTATCCGCGCGATTGCGGGCACGTTTCTGACTTTCAAATCCTTTTTTGATCCGGCAAAACTGCCGACGCCAACAAAATCTCATATGCGAACTGACGAAAACTCAGTCGAAGACAATGCCCATGGAGTTGGGGCAGGCGGCGATGAGCGTTATGGCGGAAAAATTGGCTTGGCTTACAATATCAACATTGTGATCCCGAACACAGATGACCCAAACGTATTGAACGCAATCTTCAAAAGTCTGAGAGAGAATTTGCTGCGGTGACCCAAGAGACCGAGCAAATCAAACTCTTTTTGCTGAACAATCTCGTTGTTGAATCAGCGCTACGAACTTCAATGATTGGACTTGGTATAAGTTCAGGAAGAACGCCGATCGAAAAAGCAGCAGACGAACTAATCGAAGGTTATGTGGGACAGTTTGATTCTCTGTCGGTCACTCGAGCGAGACGGATGGCCGAGCACTATGAACTGTTTCACATGCTTGAAAATTCGATCCGACAACTCATTGTTGATACACTTTCGGTGGTTGAACCGACTGGCTGGTGGCAGAAACTGGTACCCGAAGTGGTAAAGGTCAATGCCAAACGAAACAGGGACAAAGAAGTCAACGAAGGCATCTCACTTCGTTCTCAGGACTTGATCGAATATACGAATTTTGGTGAACTCGGCGAAATCATTAAGTCAAATTGGGCAGTTTTTGGCGGCATTTTTTCCCGAGGTTCAATTTTAGCCGTTGAAAAAATTATGGGAAGACTGAATACGTTGAGAGCTCCGATTGCCCATAGTGGCGGCCTTTCGGAAGAAGAAGCACTTCGATTGAAACTTACGGTTCGCGATTGGTTCAAGCTGATGGAATGATTTTTGATTCCCCACCCCTTGCCCCTCCCCGCAAAGCGGGGAGGGGTGGAGTAAACTAAAAAACTACACCAGTCCCGCGCGGCGATCGTCCTCGGTCAAATGTAGATCACGCTTTGCCGGGTCGCCGAAGCCACCACCACCCGGCAGTTCCACCACCAATGCGTCACCCGTCGGAACAATGTGCAACCCCTTGTCGGGCAGGGTGTAACCCGAAGCAAGACGTGCCGCCCCCCGCCGTCCAGGCTTGCCACCATCGCGGCCTTGCGCCGGGTTATTGATACGGTCGAAAGTGGCAGCGGAAATGGCGAAGGGTGCAACCTCGCGGTTGGCAATGACAATGCGCTGGCCAAGCCCGCCGCGGAACTGGCCTTCGCCGCCCGAGCCCTTGAGATACTGCTTCTCGCGGAACCACAAGGGGCATTGTCCCTCGGTGATCTCCACAGGAATGGAACCAACACCGGAGGGGAAGGCCATGGTGGAAAGCCCGTCCTTGCCGGGTCTGGCACCCATGCCGCCAAGGCCGATTGAAATGACGCTGAAAGGTGTTGCGTCTTTTGTTTCACTCGTGGAAACCCGTCCGTGTGCGGAGTAAAGCGAGAGAATCCAGATAGGCCCCGCACTTTCCGCCTGCACCTCCCCCGGCAGCGCCTGGGCGAGGCAACCGAACACGCAATCCGCCAGCATCTGCCCCACCACATGGCGCGCCGTCACCGGCGAAGGGCGGATGGGATCAATGACCGTGCCCGGTTCCGTCACCATGTCGAACACCGAGAGCGAGCCGAAGTTGTTGGGCACATGGGGGGCGATCACCGCTTTCAAGCCGAACACCGCATAGGCCAATGTATAGGTGCGGGGGCTGTTGATGCCATAGAGCGAGGCAGGCGACGAACCCGTGAAATCGATGGTGACCTTGCCATTTTTGATGGTGAGCTTGCAGCGCAGTTCCAAAGGCTGTTCATAGCCGTCAAGCGGCATGACGTAGGACCATTGACCTTCCGGAAGTGTTGCGATTGCTGCTCGCGCACCTTTTTCAGATTGCGTGAGAATATGCTTGGCCAAAGGCTCAAGTGTCGCGAGTTTGAATTCCTCCATCATGGCGACGAGGCGGCGTGCGCCTGTGTCATTGGCCGAGATGAGCGAGAGAATGTCGCCCTTCACTTCGATGGGACTCCGCGAATTGGCGAGTATCACATCAAGCAATTCGGTGTTGAGCGTGCCCTGCTTGCGGATCGGCAGATGCGGCACAAGTGTTCCTTCCTCGAAGGATGAGTTCGCCTTGGCCGTCATGCCGACGCCGCCGACGTCGATGACGTGGCAGGTGGACGCGAAAAAGGCGACGAGCTTGTCCTTAAGGAACACCGGCGTCATCATCACATAGTCAAATAAATGCCCGGTGCCGAGCCACGGATCATTGGTGATGTACACGTCCCCGGGCTTCATGGTGCTGGTGGGATATTTGCCGAAGAAATGCCGAACAGCCGTCGCCATGGTGTTCACGTGGCCCGGCGTTCCCGTCATGGCCTGGGCGATCATGTGGCCCTCGACATTGTAGACACCAGCCGACAAGTCACCGGCCTCGCGAGTGATTGTGCCGAAAGCGGTGCGCAACAATGATTGCGCCTGTTCCTCGACAACAGCGATGAGGCGGTTCCACATCACCTGGGTGCGAATTGAGTCGTGTGCCTTTTTGCTCATGGGACGCGCTCCAGATGGATGTAGCCGACGCTGTCGATGCGCGCGGTGAAATTGCGGGTGACGATGGTGGAAGTCTCGTGCTCGGCGATGATCGCCGGGCCTTTCAGCATTGTGCCGGGCGCAAGATCAAAGCGCCAATAGACAGGTGTCGGCAAAGCCTTGCCCGCCGCCGCGTCATGGACTTTGCGGACGCGCAGGGGCTTCGGTGCCTTTTGTTTCTTGGCCTTCGCTACAGGCGACGGTGCCTTCACGCGCGATGACGCGGTGACCGACCAGGTGGTGATCTCGGCCTGCTGGCCGGGAATGGTCAGGCCATAGACGGTGCCATAGGCTTTCTCGAATACGGCCTTCAACACGGTTCCATCCCTGTTCGTCAGTACACGGACGGGTATGGCGATCTGGATTTCATGGCCCTGGCCGACATAGCGGGCATCTGCCATGATGCGGACGGTTGGTGTCTCTTTGCCGATGGCGGGTTTCACCACGGCATTGGCGTCCTTGATCATGGTTTGCAGCAATTTGTTCACGCGGGCTGCGTCAAAACCTTCGAGGGGGATGATGGCGCTGCGGGTGATTTCATAGGCCAGTGGCGCTTGCAAGAAGCCGATGGCTGAACCAACGCCGGCACCCTTCGGCACGATGATGTGACTAATGCCGACTTTTTCGGCGAGACGGCAGGCATGCAATGGCGCACCGCCACCGAAAGCGATCATGCTGCATTTGGCAATGTCCTTGCCGCGTTCGATGGCATGGACGCGGGCTGCGTTGGCCATGTTCTCTTCGACGATTTCGGCAATACCTGCGGCGGCCCACTGGCCTTCAAGGCCGAGCGGCTCGCCAATGATGCGGGCCAAGGCGGCGGCGGTGCTGGCTTCGTCGAGGGCGATTTTTCCGCCGGCGAAAAATTTGGGATCGATCTTGCCGAGGTTGATATTGGCATCGGTGACGGTGGGCATGGTGCCACCCCGGCCATAGGCGACGGGGCCGGGCGTGGAGCCGGCACTGTCAGGCCCGACAGTGAGGCGGCCCAACTTATCGACGCGGGCGATGGAACCGCCACCTGCACCTATCTCCACCATTTCGATGACGGGGATGCGGACGGGGATGCCGGAACCCTTCATGTCGCGGTAGGCGCGGGCGATTTCAAAACGATGGGCCCGTTCCGGGTCGCCATTCGTGAGCAGGCAAATTTTTGCCGTGGTGCCGCCCATGTCGAAGGACAAAACTTCCGGCAACCGGCATTGCCGGGCGATGCGGCTCGCAAGTATTGCGCCACCCGCAGGGCCGGACTCGACAAGGCGGATGGGAAAACGCGCCGCCGTTTCCAGCGTCGTCAGCCCGCCGCCGGACATCATCAAATATAGGGGCGCTGAAAGTCCGATGCTGTGGAGGCCTTGTTTCATGCGGGCAAGGTAGCCAGCCATCAAGGGCCGCACATAGGCATTGGCGACAGTTGTCGAGAAGCGCTCGTATTCGCGGATTTCCGGGGCGACTTCGCTGGACAGGCAGAGGGTGACGTGCTTCGGCAACAGCGGCTGTAAAAGATCATGCAAGCGGCGCTCGTGGATGTCATGGGCATAGGCATGCAGCAGTCCAATGGCGACGGCACCAACATTTTCGCGTGTGATGATTTCGGCAAGCGAGGCTATTTGTGTTTCATCGAGCGGCACCAGCACATCGCCGTTGACGGCGAGGCGTTCGCGCACCGTGAGACGCAAGTGGCGAGGCACCAGCGGCACGGCGCGTTCAATCATCAGGTCATAGTGGTCGAAGCGCTTTTCATAGCCTTGCTCGATCACATCGCGGAAACCTTCCGTGGTGATGAAGGCGGTGGTGGCACCTTTGCGTTCGATCAGCGCGTTTGTGGCCAGTGTTGTGCCGTGAATGAACACGCTGACATCTGAAGGCTTGAAACCGGCTTCGGCGAGGAGGGCGGCAGCCCCTTCGAGAACGGCCATTTCGGGTGCAGCACTGGTGGTCAGCAATTTGCTGCTCCAGCGCTTTGTGCCCTGTTCGAGGACAATGTCGGTGAAAGTGCCGCCAATGTCGGCGGCGAGTTTGAGGGGCGCAGGCATGACCCGGCAATTGCCGCAAGTGCTAGTGTTTGACAAGGCCCGCTGGCTCCGCTTCAAGGCAGCCATGAGCAAAATCACCATTCAGGACGTGGCCCGCCGGGCGGGCGTCAGCGTGGCCACCATCGACCGGGTGTTGAACCACCGTCCGGGGGTGAAGCCTTTGACCGTCGAAAAGGTCGAAACCGCCATCCGGGAATTGAACTACCAGCCTGATCGCATTGCTGCCCGCCTGGCGCGTGGCAAGGACTACCGCTTCTGGTTCATCCTTCCCACAACGGCGGGCGAATTCTTCCAGAGCATCGCCAGCGAGGTGGAGGATGCAGCGCGGCGCATGGCGGGCGAGCGGGTGACAATTTTGATCCGCAAGGTCGATGTGTTCGATGGCCCGTTGCTGGCCCAAGTGCTCGATGAAATGGGCGAGGATGTGGATGGCGTGGCGCTGGTCGCACTCGACCATCCGGCGGTGCGCGAGGCAATCAACGCGCTGGTGGCCCGCGCCATCACGGTGGTAACACTTGTTTCCGACGTGCCGGGGTCCAAGCGCACGCATTTTGCCGGCATCGACAATAGCTCGGCGGGGCGCACAGCGGCAGGCCTGATGGGGCGCTTCCTCGGCGGCCGCAAAGGCACGATTGGATTGTTTGCAGGTTCGCTGTCGCTGCGTGACCATATCGAGCGGCAATTCGGTTTCGAGCAAGTGATGGCCCATGAATTTCCGCAGTTTGAAATTCTGCCCGTCCGCGAATCCCGCGATGATGTGGAACGCAGCGAAGAACTGACGGCGCAATTGCTTGAGGAACACAAGGATGTCATCGGCATCTATAACGTTGGTGGCGGCACCCGCGGCATTGTGGCGGGGTTGGAGGCGACAAAACGCGCGAGCGATGTGGTGTTCATCGCCCATGAAGTGACGGAAGGGTCACGGCGGGCGCTGATCCGTGGGAGCATTGATGCGATTATCAACCAGGATGCGGGGCACGAAGTGCGCTCGGCGGTGCGCGTCTTGATTGCCAAGGCCGACAAGACACCGTTGGTTGAAGCCCAGGAGCGCATCCGCATCGACATCTTCATGCGCGACAACCTGCCGTGATTTCAGCGGCTTGTAAAATAATTGCCTAGATTAGGAAAATAACTGTTGACACCGCGCGGTTGATCGGCTAGAAACCGCAACATTCCCGCATTCCAACAATAGTTTTGAGCCCATCACGAAAACGACGTTGGGGGGGTGGTAGAGCAGCAGCTATCGTAGTTCGGAACGAGAACGTGCCGGGAATTGCTGTACCAATCGAGCATGCGATTGTCCGACCATCGGCAATGGAGCTATCCTCCAAACGTAACTTTTCCTTCGAACAGGAACGGCAGAGAACCAAAAATCAAAAAGCCACTGAAAATTATTGCGCATACCGGGTAGCCTTGAGTTACTCTGACTACATTCGACATTTTCCCGAGCCGCATACCGGCCGAACCGTAGCGCAGTTCGCGACCGCTATCTTCCTCAAAGTTCCAATTTCTCACCTTGTAAAACTGGTAATCCTGATACCATGAATAGAGTGTCCACAAGAGACCTAATCCACCAATTGCGCAAAACACTGCTGGGGGTAAGAATTCAAATCTCATAGTCGCCTCCGAGTCTTGCTTGCTACCAAACAGAGAGTAGTAAGAAAAATAGCGACATTCCCGCATTCCAACAATAGATTTGAGCCCATCACGAAAACGACG
>JANNFZ010000163.1:0-1823 GCA_031380375.1 Hyphomicrobiales bacterium | reverse complement strand
AACTTGTGCGTGGCGGGCTTGAACGTTCTCCCCATGGCGAAACCGCCGAGGCGCTGTTTCTCAATTCCGGCTTTGTCTATGATGCACCCGAAACCGCCGAGAACCGTATCGCCAACAAGGACGACGGCTATGTCTATGGCCGCTATGGCAACCCCACGGTCTCGATGTTCGAGGAACGCCTCGCACTTCTTGAAGGGGCCGAGGCCTGCTATGGCGTGGCGTCGGGCATGGCGGCAGTCTATGGCACCCTCGCCTGCCAATTGAAAACCGGCGACCACATTGTTTCGTCGCGCGCCCTGTTCGGCTCCTGTTATCAGGTGATCACGGCCATCCTGCCGCGCTTTGGCATCTCTTACACTTTGGTTGACGGCGGCGACACAAAGGCTTGGGCCGCTGCCGTGACGCCCGCAACCAAAGTTGTGTTTCTCGAAACACCATCGAACCCAACGCTCGAAATCATCGACATTGCCGCCGTCGGCGAGATCGCCAAAAGGGCGGGGACCTGTTTCGTGGTCGACAATGTGTTTGCCACGCCCATTCTGCAGAAATCGCTGCCCATGGGGGCCGATGTCGTTGTCTATTCCGGCACGAAACACATGGATGGCCAGGGCCGCGTGCTGGGTGGGGCCATTGTCTCGACGAAGCAGTTCAAGGACGAGTTGTTGAAACCGTTCCTGCGTCACACGGGTCCATCGCTGTCACCCTTCAATGCCTGGGTGCTGCTCAAAGGCATGGAGACGCTGAAACTCCGGGTCGAGGCGCAATCGGAAGCCGCCCATGCGGTGGCCGAACATCTTGAGGCAATCAGCGGTGTCACCCGGGTGATCTATCCGCATCTTGCCAGCCACCCGCAATATGCGCTCGCCATGCGCCAGATGACACGCGGCGGAACCATGGTGACCTTCGAGGTTGAGGGCGGCAAGAAAAAAGCCTTTGATGTGCTGCGCCGTTTGCGCCTCATCGACATTTCCAACAATCTTGGTGATGCCAAATCGTTGATGACCCATCCGGCCTCGACCACCCACCGCAATATTGGCGATGAAGCCCGCAAGATGATGGGCATCACCGAGGCCATGTTGCGCCTGTCGGTGGGGCTTGAGGATGTGAAGGACGTGCTCGCCGATTTGAAGCAGGCGATTGCGGGCTGACCCCACCCCTTAATCCCCTCCCCGCAAAGCGGGTAGGGGAGAAACGTTGAACCCACCCCTCCCCAATTCGTGGGGAGGGGCTGGGGCGAGGTCTTCCACAACTTGTGCGACATTGACGGCAATCTGGGCCGGGTTTAACTTTTTACATTGATGGGGCAATCCCGCACGGACGTTGTGCGGACGTGTGTCGCGCGTGGCAAGTTCAGTTGTCATCTTTCTCTTGCCTTGCGGCATGCAAAGCATCGTGAACCAGCGGGTACCCGCGTGGTCGCGCAGGGAGAACGCCCATGGCAATCGTCATTACGGCTGCAACAAATTGGAACTTCACGATTGCCGAGCAAACGCTGACTACAGGAAGCGCTTTCCAACACATCCGCGAGCGCACCGGCGCGCTGCTCGATGCAGATGAGATAATCGCGCCGAGTATCACAAATTCGATTGTCTCAGGCCCGGTAAGTTTCTCTAATTCTTTTTTATGGGAAACCGGACGCGTTGCGGCACCCATCAGTTGGACCGGCCCGGGTCCCAGTCCGGTTTCGGGTCCGGTGTTTGCAACGTTCAAGGTCATCGACTCGAACATTGACTTCCTGCAGCAAGGCCAGACACTGACGCAGACAAAGACTGTGACGGTGACGAACAATGGTGAAACTGGCATAGTGAATCTGAGCCTCACCG
>JANNFZ010000127.1:0-3572 GCA_031380375.1 Hyphomicrobiales bacterium | reverse complement strand
TCAATTGCTGCAGCAATTCACCCTCGGTGCCGCCGCGCAGCACTTTGGCCAGATAAGTGCCGCCGGGTTTCAGCACGTCACGGGCGAACTGGGCACCGACTTCGGCGAGTGCCATGATGTTGATATGGTCGGTCTGGCGGTGACCAGTGGCATGGGCTGCCATGTCGGAGATCACGCAGTCGGCCTTCTCGCCACCCAGCGCATCGATCAACAGCTGCGGCGCATCGTCATCGAGAAAATCCTTCTTGAAAATCACCACGCCCGTCAGGTCATCCATGCCATGCATGTCGATAGCCACAACTTTGCCCTTGCCATCGATGGATTTGACGCGGGCGCTGGCCACCTGGCTCCATCCCCCCGGTGCTGCACCCAGATCGACAATGCGGCCGCCAGGTTTCAGGAAATGATACTTGTCGTCGATCTCCGCGAGCTTGAAGGCGGCACGGCTGCGATAGCCCTGCTTTCGCGCCTCGTGAACGTATGGATCATTGAGTTGGCGCTCGAGCCAGATTTTTTGCGATGGCGTGCGACCCTTGCCGGTTTTGACGCGCACTTTCAGGCGGCCGCCACCCAGTTTGTCCCTGCTGCCTGGCCTGCTCATGCGGTTGCTCCCTTGTGGCCGTCTTCGCGCATCAATTTTGACAGAATGCCTTCGCGCAAACCGCGGTCGGCAACACGGATGCGCTGGTTTGGAAAAGCCGCACGGATTTCATCGAGGATGGCGCAGCCCGCCAGCACGAGATCAGCACGTTCGCGGCCAATGCAGCCATTGCGCATGCGCTCCTCGTACGACATGGCACGCAATTCCGTTGTCACCCGGTCGGCGGCCTCCTCATCAAGCCAGCTGCCATCAACACGGGCCCGGTCATAGTGGCGAAGCCCCATCTGCACGCCGGCAATTGTTGTCACCGTGCCGGAAGTGCCAAGCAAATGATCAGGCATTGCGTCGGCGGCGACGCGCGCCCGGACGTCAGCAAGGAACGGCACGAGACGCGTGCGCACATCATCGCGCATGGCCTCATATCTTTCCGGGCTGACATCACGCCCGCCGCCATGGCGCTCCGACAGGGTGACAACCCCTGCCGCCAGCGACGTCCAGGCATGGACGTCGGCACCTGTTTTGCTGCGGGCCACCCACATGACTTCAGTCGAGCCGCCGCCAATGTCAAAAACCACAGCGGTTTGGGCTTCCCGGTCGATGAGCGGTTCGGCACCTGCCGCCGCCAGATGTGCTTCAGTCTCGCGGTCGATGATTTCGAGTTCGAGCCCCACATCCTCGGTCACGCGACGGATGAAGCCCTCGCCGTTCTCGGCCAGGCGGCAAGCTTCGGTGGCTACCAGCCGGAACCTTGATACACGGTGCCATTTCAGTTTGTTGGCGCAGACCCGAAGCGCCTCGATGGTGCGGTCCATGGCGGCATCGTTCAAGCGGCCATGGTGGCCAAGCCCTTCGCCGAGGCGGACAATGCGCGAGAAGGCGTCAATCACCTGCATGCCCTTGGCTGTCGGTGTTGCAACAAGAAGCCGGCAATTATTGGTGCCAAGGTCGAGTGCGCCATAGGTCAGGTCGGAGGCGGCACGACGCTCACCGGTACCCGCCATGGCACGGCCCCGGGGACGGAATCCCGGCCCCTTGCCCTGCCCGTCGTGGCCGTGGTTGTTGCCATGGCCACCCCGGGACTTGCCACCATTGCTGGTCGCGTCCACTCTGAAACTTTCCGGACAAGGGAGGGCTCGACGGCGGCGTTAGCCGGAACCGGCCCCCTTGTCTCAATGCGTTGCGTTGGGGCCACCTTACCAGCTTTGGCGCAGGGGTAAAGAAGGCGTGAATCCGCCGGTTTTTCACTTTGTTTCATTAACTTGGAATTGAGGTGTTGCTGGCAAACCTGACCCTTGGGGTTGTTGAGTAATGCGTAACTACGGCAGGCATTGGTTCAGGGAAGGCTCGCTTCTCGCTGATTTTGGCGAGGGCATGGGCCAAGGCGTGCGGCAGCAGAAACAGGCCGTGGCACTCAACGCTGCCAAGGTCGATGCCGAACTTGCCTCCAAGGCCAAATCCGAATTCATCGCCAACATGAGCCATGAATTGCGCACCCCCCTCAACGCCATCATCGGCTTTTCCGACATGCTGACCACCCAGACGGTGACCGGGCCTGAAAAGGTCGTGCAATATTCAGCCTATATCAAGCAGGCGGCGGAACATTTGCTCGCCCTCATCAACGGCATTCTCGATGTCTCGAAAATCCAGGCGGGCAAGCTCTCGGTTGATCCCGAGCCTGTCAACCTGTCGAGCGTGCTCGAATCCTGCCTGCTCATCACCGAGGCCAAGGCCAAGGAAAAGAACATCACCGTCGAGAGCCGGATCGCCGAGCGCCTGCCGCTGCTGCTGGCTGATCCCCTCAGACTCAAACAGATCATCATCAACCTCCTCAGCAATGGCCTGAAATTCACACCCGAATGGGGCAGGGTCAGGCTCGAGGCCCAGGTGCAGCACGAAGGCTTTTGCACGATCAGCGTTGCCGATACGGGTGCGGGCATGGATGCCGCCGAAATCGAGACAGCACTCAGTCCCTTCGGCCAGGTGGAGGCAGGCTTTGCCAAGCGCCACGAAGGCACTGGGTTGGGCCTTCCCATCGCCCTTGCCTTGTCGCGCCTGCATGGCGGCGACATGATGGTGCAGTCCGCCAAGGGCTCCGGCACCCGCGTCAGCTTCTTCATTCCGCTCGCCATGGCGGCATCGCCGACACCCGCCACAACCACAGTCACCCATCTTCACCAGGAACACAGGATCGTTTAATGCCAACTCCCCTTCAGGTTCCCGTTTTTCCCGATGCCACCAGCCCCGTGGCACAACCCATGGCCAGCCTCTCCTCGACCGACCGCATGGGCCGCATCGTGGCGGTGACCGGCGGCCATGCCGTGGTGCTGCTTGATTCATCAGAAGGCGTGTTTGCCAATGTCCCCAAGGGCCCGGAAATCGGGACACTGCTCAAGGCCGAAACCCAACATGGCATTTCACTGGCGCTCGTATCAGCCTTGAGTTCCCCCATGCCGTCACAAGGCGGCCAGGAGCGCGAAATGCGCATTGCTGAAGTGGAGTTCATCGGCGAATTGTCGAAGGACTTCGATGGCCAGCCGAAGTCCTTCCGCCGTGGCCTCTCGCACTATCCCTCGCTTGGTGACGCCGTGTTCCGCGCCAGCCGCGCCGAACTGGCACTGGCCTATGCCTGCGATGCCGAAAGCTCGGTGCGCGTCGGCCACATCCAGCAGGACGAGACCATTCCGGCAATGATCAAGGTTGATGACATGCTGGGCAAACATTTCTCGATTCTTGGCACCACGGGCACCGGCAAATCCTGCACGGTCGCTTTGATCCTGCGCCGCCTTATCGAAAAGAACCCGCAGGCCCATATCCTCTTGCTCGATGTGCACCGGGAGTACGCACAATCCTTCCAGGGCATTTCGGAAGTCATCACGCCTGACAACATGTCACTGCCTTTCTGGCTCCTGAACTTTGACGAGGCTGTGGAAATTCTCATTGGCACACAACCGAACCGCGACGCCGACGTGGA
>JANNFZ010000132.1:0-3893 GCA_031380375.1 Hyphomicrobiales bacterium | reverse complement strand
AGCGCCGAAGTCGGTTCGTCCATTACAATCAGCCGCGATTTCATCGACAGTGCGCGGGCGATCTCGACCATCTGCTGCTCCGCGACATTGAGTTCCCGGACGATGTCCATCGGCTTCAGCTTGAGCCCCAACTGCTGCGTGATGGCACGGGTATCAGCAATCATTTTTCGCCAATTGTCAAAGATGCCTTTCCCTGGCTCACGGCCAACAAAAACATTCTCGGCGATTGTCATGTTAGGGGCAAGCGTGAACTCCTGGTAGATCGTCACGATGCCAATGCGCTGCGCATCATGCGGCGTCGGCAGAGTGACATCTTTGCCGTCGAAGCTGATGGTGCCTGCACTCGGCTGCTGGGCGCCGGACAAGACCTTGATCAAAGTTGACTTGCCGGCTCCATTTTCGCCAATGAGCGCATGAATCTCACCCGGAGCGACTTCGAAACTGACATCGTCGAGTGCCTGGACGCCAGGGAAACGTATGCCGATCCCTTTCATGCGCAAAAGTGGTTTGGTTATCGGGTTGTCATCCGGAGACATCACGAAGTCTGAACTCCCGCAAGTGGGTGCCTTGCGCAGGCGGGTCTAACCGCTTGCGCAAGGCTTGACATGGAGCTTGGGAGGACCATGCCCACAACCAAAGTCGCGACGACTACTTTACTTCGCCCAGACGCTCGCCCTGATCGAGGTTGTCTTTGGTAATCGCGATCGGAGTGAGCAGCATCACTTGCTGCGCTGGCTTCTTGCCGTCACGAAGGAACGACACCAACATCTCGAAGGCACCCTTAACCTGGCCGCCCGGCATCTGCTCGATTGAGGAAGTCATGTTGCCATCGCGGATCTGTAGCAATGCTTCAGGCAATGCATCGAAGCCGATGAGAGCGACTTTGCCGGTTAGATTGCGGTCCTTCAACGCCTCCATTGCGCCAAAAGCCATTCCGTCGTTCGCCGCATTGATCACATCCGGTGGGCTCGACATTCCGGTAAGCGCGGATTCTGTCATCGCCTGTCCAACATCGCGTTGCCATTTTGCGGTGTCTTCGAACACGATCTTGTATTTATCCTTCACCGGGTCGAGGATGTTGTGCAGGCCCTTGTTGCGGTCGATGGCCGGGCTGGCACCTGGTGCGCCTTGCAGATTCATGACTGTCGCGCCGTTCGGGAACATCTTCATGATAAGCATGGCTTGGGCTTCGCCACCCTTGACGTTGTCAGCACCAACATGGCCGAGGAGGCCAGGGACTTTCTCAACCCTCCGGTCGATAGTCACGGTTGGAACACCGGCGTCGACTGCTCCCTGCAGCCCCGGTGCCAGCGCGTCCACGTCGTTGGGGCTAATGATGATTCCGTCAACGCCCTGGGCAAGTGCCGCCTCGATGTCAGCCGTCTGCTTGGGTGAGCTGTTTTGGCCGTCAGCCTCGATGATGTCGATATTGCCAAGCTTCGCCGCTTCTGCCTTACCGACTGCCATCATGTGGACGAAGAAAGGCTGAGCCATATCGGGCATTGAAAGCAATATCTTCAGCCGCTTTTCCTCGGCATGGGCGGTCGATGCTGTCACCGCTGTCACCATTGCCATCGCAAGGCCGCTAGCTACTATCAGTCTTCTTGTAAATTTCTGCATTGTTGGATCCTCCCACAGAGTTAAGGGCGTGCATGTCCATCTTTTCAAAGTGGACAGACCAATTTTGTACGCTCTGATTGCGTGCGAAGTCAAGCGGCAGTGGGCTGCACAAGACTGATAATCCGCCTCGTATCTGGGTTCGAGTTGCTCTGCCCTCCTCGCCCGCCAACACAAACGGAGGTAGAACAAAGTGGACAGACCAGTTCCAAATGCGTATTCAGGGTACTTATTTTTCCTTTGAAGAGCAGGGAAACATGGATCACTTGGAGGGCAAAGTCGCGGTTATCACCGGGGCGGGGCGAGGAATTGGACAGCGCACGGCGGTCCGCCTGGCACAAATGAAGATTAAGACGGCGCTTGTTTCACGCACGGAAACCCAGCTTCGCGAAACCGCCGATCTGGTGTTGCAGGCCGGAGGCACTCCCTTGGTCGTCGCAGCTGACCTGAGCGACCCGAAATCGATGGCTGCGATCAAAGCCAGCGTCATTGATGAACTCGGACAACCCTCGATACTCATCATCGCCGCCGGAATATTCGGCCCTATCGAACTTGTCTGGAAGACTGACCCAAACGAATGGATCAAGACACAAATGGTCAACACCGTTGGCGCATATCTTATGTGTCATGCATTCATTGGCGACATGATGGCAAGTGGCTGGGGCCGTGTCGTCAACGTGACCTCGGCCGCTTCGCTTCACGAACCCGGTCCAATCAATAGTGCCTATGGAACCAGCAAAGCCGCCCTTAATCAGTTTACGCGGCACCTTGCGTCGGAGATCGCAGGAAGCGGTGTGACTGCAAATGTCATTCATCCAGGCGACGTAAAGACCGACATGTGGGCAACGGTCCGAGATGCAGCAAAGAGCCTGGGTCCTGAGGCCGACCGCTACCGCGAATGGGCGCGCTGGGTGGAAGAAACAGGCGGCGACGATCCTGAAAGAACGAGCGACCTTATCGTAGCACTTCTCAGTGAAAAAGCGGCTTCGATAAATGGGCGTTTTCTTTGGATCAAGGACGGGCTACAGCCCCCTGTTCCGAGTTGGGGTGCGTTTTTGCCCAACGAAGCCTGGCTCTGACTGTAGGGAGCGAATGATTTGAAAAAGAAGACAAACACAGCCTTCCAGAAAATTGGGCAGTCTGTCCAAACCGGCACCAAAAAGGGTGTTGCGCAGACTGTGGTCAATCGCGTCCTTGATCTCATCAGGACGGGCATGCTTCGCGCTGGCGACAGGCTCCCGTCGGAGCGCAACCTGATTGAGATTCTCGATATTAGCCGCCCAAGCCTCCGCGAGGCATTGCGCGCGCTTTCAATTCTCGGAGTCGTCGACACCCGTCACGGCGGCGGCGCTTATGTGACCAACCTCGAAGCACGCACGCTTCTGGCACCGCTCGATTTCTTTCTTGCCTTGTCGGAAGCGAACCTGACCGACTCTTTTGACAGCCGCCGTTTGGTCGAACTTGAGATCGTGCGGAGGGCCGCACAGAGGGCAACCGCTGGAGACATTGACGACCTCAATGGAATGCTGCTGGCTCATGAAAAGGTGTTGAGCGATCCTGTGGCATTTCGAATGCTCGATAGCCGCTTTCACGCCCGCCTCTCAGCTGCTGCCGGCAATGTGATTCTCGAACGTATCGCTTACGGTCTCTACAATATGGGCCTCGACGTCCGCCGTCGGGCCACCCAGGATTCTTCGCTCATTCGCCGAAGTTTCGGCGAGCACACCACGATTGTCCGCGCCATCGCAGCGCACAATCCTGTCAAGGCTGTTGCTGCCATGAGCCTCCATCTGAACCACATAGAAGCAAGCACGCGGCGCGTCATCGAAGAGGATAACGCTGCTGACGGTTTTTCGGCGCCCCGACGTTCCACTGAAAGTGTTGGTGCGGGCGGTCGTCGACGCTGAGAACCTTGGCTAACGCACTTGGTAACTTGACTCAACGAGCCAAAAGAGAGTACTTGAGTGGTCTGTCCACTTGTGGAACGGTGGACGTCAAAAAATGTTTCGAAAATGGGAGAATTATTCAATGCATCCGATCACGAGAAGAACAGTTCTAAAATCAGCTGCAATCGGCACTTTTACTATTCTGGCACCTCTGGGTGTCCGGGCCGCAAACAATCCTCCACAGATTGGCATTGTCGGCAAGATACGCATTCCGTGGTTCGACAATGTTGAGAAAGGTGTTCTGAAGGCGGGCAAAGAACTCGGCGTAGACGCCACGATGATAATCCCGACAGAAGCCGACGCGGCCCAGCAAGTCCGGGCAGTTGAGGA
>JANNFZ010000131.1:0-8432 GCA_031380375.1 Hyphomicrobiales bacterium | reverse complement strand
TGCTCAATGCCATGGCGAGGTACCTGCTACCTAATCTTCTACCTGCTACCTAATTGGCATGGATTTACGGATTTTTCAAGTCATGGCCCTTCTGCCCGCCATCCAGGCAAAGAGCTTGTCGAAGCCGCCGAAGGGATAAAGATGCGGCGTCGAAATGTTGAGACCCGGCCGGTCAAAATGCAGGGTCGCCAACTGATCGACAAATTCCGTCGGTTCTGAAACACTGAGCAGCCTGGTGATGTTCATCGCCTGCTTGCGGATAAAGCGCGCCGAATTGCCAACACCGCACATGGCGGCATATTTGACCAGCGTCTTGATGGTGGCAGGCCCCGGCACGCCGACGGAAATCGGCAAGTCGATACCGGCCTCGCGCAAATGCGACGCCCAAAGTGCCAGCGGCCCCGCCTCAAACAGGAACTGCGTGGCAATGAAGCCCTCAATGCCTTCGGCCTTCAGCCACGCTGATTTGGCAAGCAATGCCTTGATCAGCGCGTCTTCGCCATGGATTTTGGTGATATCAGGATTGCCTTCGGGGTGTCCGGCAATGCCGATGCAGGTGATGCCGGCCTTCTGGAAAACGCCGGTTTCCATCAACTGCAATGCGGCATCAAACTGGCCGACAGGCTGCGGCGCACCACCGCCGAGCGCCAGGATGGTGGTGACACCGGCCTTCCCGGTGAGTTCTCCAATACGGCGTGAAAGGTCATCTGCATCGACGACGAAACGGGCCGGCACATGGGGCACGGGTTCAAAGCCCCGGGCCTTCAGGTCAATCGCCGCCGCCAATTGGCCCTGGACGTCCTGCGCTTCAATCAAGGCGATAAAAACCTTGCTGCCTTTCGGCAAGTGCTCTGACAGCAGCGGAAACTTCTCGATCTGCTTTCCCGTGACTTCGATCGAGGCCCGGGCGAGAAACGAGCCATAGGGATTGTCCATGGTTGCCGAAACAGCGGCAGGAAATTTAGTGCGGGCGTCCAGGGCAGTCCTCTAAGCGCACGATCACTTTTGACCATGTCGGTAAAAAGTGACGAACGTGCTCGCCAATTCAAATACCGATCGCGTTTTGCCAGTATTGGATGAGTCATCCAATACTGACCACGATCTGGTTGGGTGATGTCGCAAATCTGCCTTGTGGGACGAAAATGGCTCATGTGTTTGCGACAAACTTTGCGTTTTTGCGACTTTTTCAAGCGATTACTGTCGTTTATGAGCCTGTCTATGACGCTAGTGGACAATATGACGTTTTTGGCGCATATGTCGCATAACACCCTTGGAGTGCTGCTCATGTTTGGCGACAAACCCACTTCCCTGCCGCAACACTTTGCCTTCGTGCTGGTACCGGAATTCACCATGATGCCCGTCACATCGGCCATTGAGCCGTTGCGATTGGCGGTACGCGCGCTTGAAAAACCGATCTATAAATGGACCATGCATTCGGTTGACGGCAAACCGGTGGCGGCATCGAACGGCATTCTCGCCATGGTCAATGGCGATCTCGAGAGCATTGCCCCGGAAGCCACCATCATTGTCTGCGGCGGCATCAACATCCAGAAGAACACCGACAAGCGCATGGTAAGCTGGTTGCGCAAGATTTCCCGGCGCGGCATCGACATTGGTGCTGTGTGCACCGGTGCCCATGTATTGGCCGAGGCCGGCCTGCTCGATGGCTACCGCTGCACGCTGCACTGGGAAAACCTGCCGGGCTTTGTGGAGGCCTTCCCGGATATTGATGCAACGGGTGGGCTTTTCGAGATCGATGAAGACCGTTTCACCAGTGCCGGCGGCACCACAGCGCTCGACATGATGTTGACGCTGATTGCGGCCCAGCACGGGCCTGACCTTGCCGCACAGGTTGCCGAAAGCATTCTGCATTCACCGATCCGCCATCACAGCGAGAACCAGCGCATGTCGCTGCCGGCGCGCATCGGGGCGCGCCATCCAAAACTGGTCTCCATCATTGAAAAAATGGAAGAGTGCCTGGAAGAACCACACTCGCCCAGCATCCTTGCCAAGCAGGCCGGGCTTTCGACACGCCAGCTTGAGCGCCTGTTCCGGCGCTATCTCGACCGCTCGCCGAAGCGCTATTATCTCGAACTGCGCCTGAAAAAGGCCCGCTCGCTGCTATTGCAGACGGACCTGTCAGTCATCAACGTGGCGCTGGCTTGCGGCTTTTCCTCGCCGTCACATTTTTCGAAATGTTACCGCGCCCATTTCGGCCGCACACCCTATCGCGAGCGCGGCGTGCCCATGGAAGCCATTGCTTCTTGAGGAATTGGACGTTGCGAAATTGGGGAGCGGACCTGTTGATCCGCTCCCCTCTCCGGCGTCTGTCCCGCGACCGGGGGCAGTAAACGGAACGACGCTGAGCTCTGACGATGGATCAACCTGAAAGTTCGATGTGCAGGATGTTCCGCCGGTCAACAATCCGCAGGCGTCGTCATAGCCGGAGTGCTATTTTGAATCAAGTTTTGTGGAAAAATCACAGTTAACTCATTGACCTGCGCAATTTCGCGAGGCGCAGTGTTGGCCTTTCAGGCAAGTGCCGGAAGGCGCAAAACCGCCCGCAATCCGCCGAGATCGGCGTCAGCGAGTTCAGCCTTGCCGCCGTGCATTGCAGCGGTTTCCGCAACGATACTGAGGCCAAGGCCTGAACCCGGTTTTGACTCATCGAGACGCTGGCCGCGCTTCATGGCGGTGGCGCGCTGTTCCGGTTTGAGGCCGGGGCCGTCATCATCGACCTCGATCACCATCCACGGCCTGCCGTCCTCGCCGGCTTGCGTCTGGAGCCTGGCCCTGACGACAACCCGGGACTTTGCCCATTTGCAGGCATTGTCCATGAGATTGCCGACCATTTCCTCAAGGTCCTGGCGCTCGCCGCGGAACTTGAGCGCCGGCCCCGGCTCAACCGTGACCTCAACACCCTTGTCGTGGTTGATGCGTTGCAGGGTGCGGGCCAGTGATTGCAGCACCGGATCAACATCGGTTGCAGCCCCTATGGTCTGGGCCCTTGCGGCGCGGCGGGCCCGGTCGAGGTAGAGATTGACCTGGTCGCGCATCACGTTGATCTGTTCGCGCACTTTCGCGGCCAGCGGGTCCTTGCCGTCACGGGCCTCATTGGTCAGTACACTGATGGGTGTCTTCAGGGCATGGGCAAGGTTGCCGACCTGCATGCGGGCCCGGTCGATGATCTCGAAATTGGACTGGATGAGAAGATTCATTTCATCGGCAACGGGTTGCATTTCCGAGGGGAAGTCGCCGTCGAGCATTTCGATTCTGCCGCCACGGATGTCATTCAGCTTCTTCTGCATCTCCTTCATGGGACGCAGGCCATAGAGAACCTGAAACAGCGTGGCTGCCAAAAGCCCGAGGCCCAAAAGCCCGAGTGAAACATAAAGCGCCCGCCGGAAGGCCGTGACCTCGGCCTGCAATTCGTCAAAATTTCCGGCAACCATGAATGAATAGTCATCGCCGCTGCCAAAGAGTTTCAGGCGTTGTTCGACAACACGGAGCTGCTTGCCTTCAAAGTCGCGCATGTTGAACGAGGCCACGCCTTCCTTGTTGCGGGTTGCCAAGTTCTCCAGTGCCGGTGCCAGCCTGGTTTTCAACTGCGATTCGGACACCAATCCGGTGACGCCGGGCTTGGTTGGCGTCACCTGCCAGTACCAGCCGCTGTCGGCGACTTTGAAGCGGTCGTCGGCGAGTGTTCCGGTGATGACCGGGGTGCCATCGGGCTTCAATTCGATATTGGCCTGCAAACCTTCAAGCACCGCCTGCAGGCGCTGGTCAAAATTGCGCTGCAACGCTTGTTGGAACAATCCATTGAGAACGAGAGCCGCGATCAACAACAACACGACGGCAATGGCTGCCGCCGAAACCGTAAGACGAAAGGCGAGTGAGTTAGACCGCATCACTTGGTGGCTGCACGCAATAGCCCATGCCGCGGATGGTATGCAGCACGTCGACACCCAATTTTTTGCGCAAGCGGCCGACGAAGACTTCCACCGTATTTGAGTCGCGGTCGAAGTCCTGGTCGTAGAGGTGCTCCACGAGTTCGGTGCGTGAAACCACCTTGCCGCCGTGCATCATGAGATATTCGAGCAGGCGGTATTCAAGTGAAGTGAGCTTGATCGCCATGCCATTGACGGTGACACGCGCGCCCTTGGTGTCGAGGCTCACAGGCCCACAGGTCAATTCGGTTGAGGCGTGGCCAGCCGTCCGGCGCACCAGTGCCCGCACCCTCGCCAGCACTTCTTCCATGTGGAAGGGTTTCGTCACATAGTCGTCGGCACCGGCATCAAAGCCCGCAACCTTGTCGCTCCAGCGGTCGCGGGCGGTCAGGATCAGCACCGGCATTTTGCGACCCGCACGGCGCCATTTTTCAAGAACGCTGACGCCATCGAGAACGGGCAGGCCGAGATCGAGGATCACCGCGTCATAGGGTGAGGTTTCGCCGAGATAGTGGCCCTCCTCGCCGTCCAGCGCCTTGTCCACCACATAGCCCGCATCGGCCAGGGCCGTCACAAGCTGGCGGTTCAGGTCAGCATCATCCTCAACGACAAGAAGGCGCATGGCGCAAATGTCTCCCGTAACAGAAGCAAGCGCAGCGCTTAGTTTACAGCACCGGTGTAACCGTTCACGATCACGAGAGTAAGGTTGCCATCACATTTCAAGGTGACTGCATATTCGCCTGACGACTAGGGCTTTACTTTCAGTACCCGGGCGCCAGGAACCATGCTCTTGGCGATGGACGCCGCCTCGCGGGCGGAAATGGGAAGGTTGCCGCCGCCATTGCCATCGCCATAATCGTCATTTTCCTGTGCAATTTGGAATTGGCTGGAGATTGAAATTTCAGGCTGGGCTGTCAATGCGCCCATGAACGCCTTGAATCTGGCATGCTTCAGGCTGCCGGCCTCGGCCACGGGGCCGGTCGCCAGCAAGGCCAGCGCCACAATGGCAATCCTTGCAAAATTATGCGTCACGTCAATTAACTCCCCGGTATTGGGGCTCTCCATAGCGTGCTTAACCTGAACGTTGGATGAACAATGCTGCAACTGCGAAGGAGATCTGGTGATCGACGCTATTTTCGCAAATGTCCAGCCGTCTGCGCGATCTTTTCCAGCGATCTCCCGCCCACATAACCACCCACCCCCACCGACAGGAAATTCCAGAAGCCTTCAGGCAAGGCGTCCCAGCGCGGATCGAAGGGCAGCCGGTGCCCGGCGATCAAATCCGCCAGCGGCAACACGAGGCCGACAAAACCTAAAAAGCCCAGCAGCGACAACATCAGCAAGGGGCGCCAACTGCGCGTCAGCCAGTGTTCGGACTGCACTTCCGCCAGCACCACGGATTGCGCAAGTGCCACTTCCTTGCCGATCTCCTCCAGCAACCTGCCTTGCAATTCGGTTTCGAGTTTGCGGCGCAGCTCCACATCCTTGACGTGGGCGGCAAGCAGGGAACCGACCGGGCCTGCCATCAAAGACGTTACGATTTTGGCCACTAGGGCAACAGTCAGGGACATCACAGGACTTCCTTTCGCGACTTGCGCAAGCGTTCGAAAATGATGACGGCAATGGCCATGAGAGACGACCAGATCGTGCGGCTTGGCCTCGCCGACTTGCCCGCGTTTTCAGGATCCGAAAACATCTGCGCTTCGGCGGCGCGACGGCGGACAAGGCCGGGCAATGTGCGACCACCGGCTTTCACCCAGAGTGCCAAGCGTCGCGGTACTGCTTCAAAATCACTTCGGTTCACCGCTGCCAGCACACTTGAATTGGCGAAATTGCCCGGCCCGACATTGAAGGCAAATGATACCAGGGCCGAAAACTGGTTGTCGGTCAGCGGTACCTTGACGCGCTTCGCAACGGCATCGGCAAACAGCGCAACATCGCGCCGCAAAATTTCCCTGGCTTGGCCCCGCGTGATTGCAAGACCCGCTGTGACGTCAGGTTTTCCCGCGCGTCCCGTATGGCCATAGCCCACGGTCCACACGCCCGCCGCATCGCGATAGGCCGAGGCCCTGAAGCCCTCGAATTCCATGATCAGGCGATAGCCTTGGTCGGTCATTTTCATTTTCGTTTCCTGATTTTTTTTGTATTGCTTGCCCCACCCCCGGCCCCTCCCCGTGGAACGGGTAGGAGTGAATTATTTGACTCACCCGCCCGATTTTTCGGCAGGGGCAAATCACGAGACTCACCCCTCCCCGATTTTCGGGGAGGGGCTGGGGTGGGGCTTGTCTCTCTGCAACAGCGCTATCTTTGCGCCAGAAGCGGCAAGAGTTTCGCAACCCACGCGCCAAGCGACAGGGCGGCGGCAAAGAGCAGCGACAGGACGAACCAGCCGCCCCTGGCTTTCACCAGCGCGTCGCGGATTTCACGCACGTCACTGCGAATTGCCTGCAACTCAACTTCGACGGTTTCCATGCGGGCCTCAAGATTGCCGATCTCGCGTTCAAGCTGGGTCATGGTCAGCCCCGCTTGGTGGTGAAGGAACAGGCGGCGGCGACATAGTCGGCGTTGACCACGCGGGCCGTCACGCCGACACTCTTTATGAGGAAAATTCCAAAGCCGGTCTCACGCCCGGCGGCAATCGGAATGTTTGTGGTGATCGTTGCGACAAGCGTGCCGTTGACAAAGAACGTCGCCGAAGTGCCGGCGGCGTTGATCTCTATGGTCAGGCGCACAAAGCCCGTGCCAACAGCTGTCGAGGTGGTCGAAAAACTGCGGACACTGTTGCTGGCGCTGACGCACTGCCAATTGCCCGAGGCCGCAGAACCTGTGGAAGTGCCGCCTTCATCATAAAGAAAATAAACCCCGTCCGCCTGGTTCGCTGCCGTCAACGTATCAATGAAGCCCGCCAATAATTGGAAGCGCTCGCTCGCACCCGAAAGAACCGGAACCGCCAGATGGGTTTCAAAGATCCAGGCCCCGCCACCCAGGCGCAGCGCACTCACGCTGCTGGCCAGCGCGCAGCGCCCCGTGGCCGTGGTGCCCGTCGAGCACTGGGCAATGCCAATGGTATTGGCCGCTGTGGCTGCGACCGCCGCGGCAGCAGCACCCGTGCCGCTGATGGTCTCGGTCAAGCCGTTGTCGGTTGCGGTTGCCGATGTTTCCTGGATGAAATCGGTGAAGAACTCAAAGCCAAGGCGGGCCGCGGCCTTGGTCTGCTGGAAAGCGAGATTGCGCGGGCTCGCACGGCGCGGGGCGGCGGCGGAATCATCAAAAGTCAACAACTCGTCATTTTCGATGTCAGGTGCTGTATCCTCGGTCATGCCCGCCACGTCGAGCGACAGGAGAATATTGTCGCCATGGGTCGGGTCATTGCTGGCAACAATGGCCGCAAGGCCTGTGCCAACGCGGAACTTGAATGTGTCGGCACCCGCTGCTGCCGCCACCGTGCCGCCATCGCTCATGTTGGCATAGCCACTGGTGAGCGCGCCGCTGCCAACAAGGTTGACCGAATTGCCGTTCTGCCGCCCGCGGAAAACGCCGCTGGTCTGGTCATACCAAAGCTGGCCGTCGACAGGGGATGCCGGATCGCCGGTCTGTGGCTGCAGGCGCACGGTTTTCTTGGCGGTCACCAGCCCTGATGATCCGGTGATGACAAGCGCCTCGTTGAAGGCGCTGCCATCGCTGCTCACCTTGACATGAAAATCATCGTCGCCCGTTGTGCCGAATTCGGCGCGGCCCGAGAACCCGGTCTGGAACAGAATTGATGCCGTGTCGCCCGCCGCATTTTTGTTGAGCTTTAGCTGGTGGCCGTTGCCCACATGGTTGAACAGCGATGCGGCACTGGCCAGTGAAAACTTGCTGCCGGCATCAGCCGTGGCATTGACGCCGAGCAGGCTCAGGTTTTGCAAGGCACTTGGCACGCCGGGGGCGTTCCAGGCGGCACCATTGAAAGTGAGCGAAGTATCTTCGTCATCCACCCAAAGCGTCCAGCCCTCTTTCGCGGCAAGGAAGCGCCAGGCACCATCCATGCGCAGCGCAATCCTGCCGGCTTGCCCAACCCACGCACCCGTGGGCGAGGCAGGCAGGAGATAGCGGTCGCCGTCAATCGGTGATCCCGGCGGTGCTGCCACCACGCGCGACTTGACCGAGAGCTGCACCAGCCCGTCGAGAAGGGTCAGCGCTTCGTTATGGGTCACATGCTTTTGCGCCTGCGACGCCGCAAGATAGGGAAGTGCGAGATTCAAAGTGTCAGACATTGATGATCCTTTCGATTGTCAGGCCCGGCCCGTAGCTGGCGCTCAGTTGCTGCACGCGGGCCGTGAAATTTGCGGGAGACCCACCGAAGTCGGCTGCCATTGCGGCGGTGCTGTAGAGATATGACGGTGATGAAACATCGAAGCCGCGCTTCACAACCGCACCATCGAGAATGGTGACGCGGTAAGCCTCGCTCGACTCACCCAGCGGAATGTCGCTGAGTGTCCAGCT
>JANNFZ010000123.1:0-13350 GCA_031380375.1 Hyphomicrobiales bacterium | reverse complement strand
GCTGGCATGGGCACGCGCATGAAGTCGGACCTGCCCAAGGTCATGCATCGTGCCGCAGGCCGAAGCCTGCTGGGCCATGTGTTGGCCACCGCCCGTGCCTTGAATCCCACCCGCGTTGTGGTTGTCCACGGCCCTGGCGATGAAAATGTGAAAAACGAAGCCCTTGCCTTCGTTGCCGCGGCGCAATTCGCCGAGCAAAAGGAACGCAAGGGCACCGGCAACGCCGTCAAGCAGGCCGAAGCCACTCTCAAGGATTTCAAGGGCCGGGTGCTGGTGCTCTATGGCGATGCGCCGTTGATCCTGACGTCATCCCTTCAGCCGATGCTCAACGCAAGTTCGGTCATGACCGTGCTGGCTTTCCGCGCCGCCAACCCGATGGGCTATGGCCGCTTGATCACCACGGGTGACAATCACGTCGTCGCCATTCGCGAAGAACTTGATGCAACGCCTGAGGAACGCCAGATAAACCTTTGTAATTCTGGTATTATATCCATAGACAATGACCTGCTGTGGCGCCATGTCAAGGAGCTTTCAAATGCCAATGCAAAGGGTGAGTATTATCTCACCGATCTCGCGGCGCTAGTCCACGCCGCAGGCGAAAAGGTGGCCTTCACTGTCTGTGACGAGACAGATGTGGCAGGCGTCAATGACCGTGTGCAACTGGCTGGCATCGAGGCTGCTTTCCAGAAGCGCTACCGCAACCGCGCCATGCTCAGCGGTGCGACCTTGATTGATCCCGCCAGCACTTTTTTCTCGGCCGATACCGTGACCGGCCGCGATGTTGTGATTGAACCCAATGTCTATTTTGGCCCTGGCGTCATCATCGGCGACGATGTCGAGATCCTCGCCAGCTCCCATATCGAAGGCGCGACCGTGGCCAAAGGTGCCCGCATCGGGCCCTTTGCGCGTCTCCGGCCCGGTGCCGAGATTGGCGAAAATGCCCATGTCGGCAATTTTGTCGAAATCAAAAAGGCCAAGCTCGGCAAGGGTGCCAAGGTCAATCACCTCTCCTACATCGGCGACGCCAGCGTGGGGGCGGGCAGCAATATCGGGGCAGGGACCATCACCTGCAACTATGACGGCTTCGAAAAGCACCTGACGGAAATTGCCGAGAATGTTTTCGTGGGCTCGAATACCGCCCTTGTGGCACCGGTCCGAATCGGCTCTGGCGCGAATATTGCAGCGGGCAGCGTGATCACTGAATCTGTGCCGGAAGATGCGCTCGCCATGACCCGTCCCGCACTCGTTTTGAAACGCGGTTGGGCCAGGCGCTACCGGGCAATGAAACAGGCCCGCAAGGCCCAGAAGACCAGATCCTGAGGAGTTAACCATGTGTGGCATCGTTGGCATTCTGGGCAAGGAGCCCGTGGCACTCGGCATTGTCGAAGCGCTGCGCCGTCTCGAATACCGGGGCTATGACAGTGCCGGCATTGCAACGCTTGAAGGTGGCCGCATTGAGCGCCGCCGCGCGCCCGGCAAACTGAAGAACCTCGAAGCCCGACTGCACGAGCAACCCTTGCTTGGCATCTCGGGCATCGGCCACACCCGCTGGGCCACGCACGGTGTTGCCAATGAAACCAACGCCCACCCCCACATGGCGGGCGATGTGGTCATCGTCCACAACGGCATCATCGAAAACTTTCGCGCCTTGAAAGAGGAACTGCTGGCGGTGGGGCATGTCTTTGAAACCCAGACCGACACGGAAGTTGTCGCCCACGCCATCGCCCATGAGCGCGACAAGGGCTTGTCACCCGTTGACGCCGTCAGGAAAATCCTGCCGCGCCTGCATGGCGCATTCGCTTTTGCCATTCTGTTCAAGAGCGAACCTGATTTGTTGATCGGCGCCCGCAAGGGCTCTCCGCTTGCCGTCGGCCATGGCGATGGCGAAATGTACCTGGGCTCCGACGCCATCGCCCTTGCACCCTTCACCAACAAGGTCACCTATCTTGAGGAGGGCGACTGGACCGTCGTCACCCGCGCATCGGCAACAATTTACAACGCCGAAAATATGCCCGTCGTCCGCCCCATGAGCTTCAGCCAGGCCTCGTCGATGCTGGTGGACAAGGGCAACCACCGCCATTTCATGGCCAAGGAAATTGCCGAGCAGCCGGAAGTGGTGGGCCACACGCTCGCTGAATATATCGACTTTGCCAACCAGACCGTCCGCACGCCGGAGAACATGGCCTTCAATTTCGCCGATCTCGATCGTGTGACCATCACCGCCTGCGGCACGGCATCCTATGCCGGCCTCACCGCAAAATACTGGTTTGAGCGCATTGCCCGCATTTCCTGCGAGGTCGATATCGCCTCGGAGTTCCGCTACCGCGAAGCACCGCTTTCGAAGAATGGCTTGGGCATTGTCGTGTCGCAATCCGGTGAAACGGCGGACACATTGGCAGCGTTGCGCTATTCCAGGTCGCAAGGCCAATATACGGTTGCCATCCTCAATGTGCCTGAATCCACTATGGCCAGAGAATCTGACATGGTGGTGCGGACCTACGCCGGGCCTGAGATCGGAGTGGCCTCGACCAAGGCCTTTACCTGCCAGTTGGCGGCACTTGCGGCACTCGCCCTTCTTGCCGCCAAGCAGCGCGGCCACCTGCCGCCTGACCGCGAAAGGGAACTTGTCGGCGCACTCCTCGAAGCGCCCCGCCACATGGCGGAAGTCTTGCAGCAGGAAAAACACATTGCCAGGGTCGCCAAGGACTTGGCTGACGCGCGCGACGTGCTCTTCTTGGGGCGCGGCATCATGTATCCGATAGCTTTGGAAGGCGCACTCAAACTCAAGGAAATTTCATACATCCACGCCGAAGGCTATGCCGCCGGCGAGTTGAAGCACGGACCCATTGCGCTGGTGGATGAAAATGTGCCGGTGCTGGTGCTCGCACCCCATGATGATCTTTATGAAAAGTCCATTTCCAACATGGAGGAAGTGGCAGCCCGCGGCGGCAAGATCATTCTCATGACCGACGACAATGGTTGCGCGGAAAATGCCTCAAAGACCTTGCACTGCATCAACCTGCCGAAGATGCATCCCTTTATCAATCCGCTGGTTTATGCGTTGCCGGTGCAATTGCTTGCCTATCATGCGGCAGTCCTCAGGGGCACGGATGTCGACCAGCCGCGCAACCTCGCCAAATCAGTGACCGTGGAGTAGGGCGAAAAAAACCCTTCGAGGCCCACTGCGTGGACACCTCAGGGTGAGGAAACCCTCATGCGGAGGTGCATTGCGCAGCACTGCCTCGAAGCATCGATCACAAGTCAGTTGGCTCGCCCCAGACGCAAGCGATAGCTGCCGCTGGCCTTGTCATAGCCTGAGAAATAATCACGCACCTGTGGATGCCTGACCGGCGCAGCGGTTCGGTCGACAAGCAGGTTCTGCTCGGAGACATAAGCCACATATTCTGTCTCCTCGTTTTCGGCGAGCAGATGGTAAAAGGGTTGGTCCTTGCGCGGCCGCGCCTCCTCGGGAATGGAATTGTACCATTCCTCGGTATTGTTGAAGACCGGATCGACGTCGAAGATCACCCCCCGGAATTCAAAAAGCCGGTGCTTGACGATCTGGCCGATTCCAAATTTTGCGGTGCTGTTGGGGTTCATGGCACTTTGAATGCCAAGTCTGGCGGCTGATGGCAAGGGGGTCCGCCGCCGTCAAGTCCGCATGACAAATGGCAGGTGTCCCTCAGGCGCGAGACCTTGCCGCATGACCAATTGACGAAGCGGCGGAAACGCCGAAATCATCGACAGCGCCCCGACCCGCAGCAAATGCAGGGGCAAAAGGTCGGCGAGCAGTGATTTGTTCACCAAAGTGATCGCCGCCTGGCGCTCATTCACATCCAAAACCCGCAATCCGTGATAATCCGCCGCGGCCGCAGGCGAACCTGCGTCGTCATGGTTCAGCACCACATCAGCCACGTGGCCCGCATCACGCAGCGACATGTTCAGGCCTTGCGCGCCGATTGGCGGAAATGCGTGACCCGCCTCGCCAACCAGCATGGTGCGTTCGCCCGAAAATGTCCGCGCCTTCAGGCCCCGCATCGGGAAGCTGCGGGCCGGTGCCACATGGCTGATCAGGCCAAGGCTGCCACGCGTCGCCAACTGGATTTCAACGGGCAGGCGGTCCTGCCTTTCCAGCAACAGGCCAATTTCTGCGGCATGGGCCATCCACACGAGGCTTGAACGCCGGCCCGGCAATGGCACGGTTGTGAAGGGCCCGCCCATCCGGTGCCGTTCGGTGGAACAATCATTGTGCGGGCCTGTGTGCGAAAAGCTGGTAACCAGCGCCGCCTGGTCGAAATGCCAGTTGTCAACGGCGATGCCCGCTGCCTTGCGCAGCAGCGACGATTGCCCGTCCGCCGCCACCAGCAACTGGCTGGAGATGCGGCTGCCATCGGTCAGCGTCACTGTTGCCTCTGCTGCACCATGCTCAATGCGGATTGCCTCTGCCTCGACACGCCGCACGCCAAGCACCTGTGCTGCAATCGCCAATTCAGCAACCAGGGCCGACAAGGGAATGTTCCAGCCGAAACTGTCGATGCCGAGTTCCACAGCCGAGAACGTCAGGCGGGGTGCTGCGACAAGATTGCCTGTCTCGTCGATGATGTCGAGATGGCGCAGTGCCGCCGAATGGCGTGCGAGATTGCCGGGCCAAACCTGCAAGCGTTCGAGAAGATGCAAAGCCGGCTGCATCAGCGCCACGGTGCGTGTGTCGTCGGGAACCTGGGCCGGAGCCACGAGAATGGTGTCAATGCCATCCTGGGCCAGAAGGGCCGCCGTCGCGAGCCCCGCAGGCCCGCCGCCAACCACGATGACGCGTGCGTCCAACATCACTTAAACCAGTGGCCAGGCCAGTATGCTGGCGCGTGCGGAAAAGTCTTTTTCAAACGCCGCAAGTTTTTCGCGGCCTTTCCGCCAATCAAGTGCTGCATGGCGGAAATCGATATAACCAAGTGCGCAGGCAACGGCGATTGTGGCTACGGTCACAGAGCCAAGTGCATCAGTCCAATTGACGTCAAGATCATCCAGTGTTGCGGCAATGCGCCGGACCAGTCGTTGCTGGTATTGCGGCCAGCGCATCATCTCGGGTCGTTGCGCCGTCTCGTAGCGCAGCGCCACAGCCGCTTCGGCGGCGCCAATGGCGGTTGCCTGCAAGGTCAGCACGCGAAAGCGCTTCACGCCATCGTCGGGGATGAGGTCGCTGCGCCCGGCCACATGGGCCAGATACTCCATGATGACGCGGCTGTCGTGGATCGGGTGATGATGATCGGTCTCGAGAACAGGAATCTTGCCGATCGGCGACAGCCGCTCGAGCGCCGGGTTGGCCTCTGCCAGCTTGGCGTTGGTTTGCACGAGGCTCACCCGGTCCTTGAGGCCCGCTTCATGGGCCGTAACCAGCGTCATCCGCACAAAGGGAGAAATCACATCGCCGTAGATTTTCATGCCGTCCTGCCTCAGGCCGAATAGAAGGTCATCGCCGGAGACATGTCAAAGAAAAATGCAAACCCCCCCCTTCCCATCGTGGCTGGGGCCTCCGCAGATGGTGTTGATCCCCCCTCTCCCGACCGCTTCGCGTTCACCCTCTCCCACGCGGGGCGAGTCAGGAATCTTGATTTTTGCGTAAACCTTCTCCCCTTGCGGAAGAGGGGGGTTGCTTCCCTACGCGACAACCCCGCCTGAAACGGGGTGGGAAAAACCCTCAATACTTCCGCAGCAATCCCACCAGCTTGCCCTGCACCCGCACCCGGTCGGGTCCGAATATCCGGGTCTCATAGGCCGGGTTTGCCGCTTCGAGGGCGATGCTGTCACCCTTTTTGCGCAGGCGCTTTAAGGTCGCCTCATCGTCGTCAACCAGCGCCACGACAATGTCGCCATTGATCGCAGTGTCACCCTTGCGGATCACCACCGTATCACCATCGAAAATACCGGCATCGATCATCGAGTCACCCTTGACCTCAAGGGCAAAATGCTCGCCACCGCCCAGCATTTCCGGCGGCACGTTGATGTTGCCGGTGTGGTCTTGGATTGCTGAAATCGGAACACCGGCGGCAATCCGGCCCATCAGCGGCACGTAACTGTGGCGGGGGGCACCGTCATTGGCGGGTGCCGGCGTGTGCGGCACGCCTTTGCCCAGGTTGCCTTCGATGACATTGGGCCTGAAGCCGCCTTTCTTGCCAAGGCTTGGCGTATGCGACTCGGGCAACTTGATCACTTCCAGTGCCCGCGCCCGGTTGGGCATGCGCTTGATGAAACCACGTTCTTCCAGCGCCACGATGAGGCGATGCACACCTGATTTGGATTGCAGATTGAGCGCGTCCTTCATTTCTTCGAATGATGGCGGCACACCTTCCTCTTTCAGCCGCTGGCTGACGAAGAGGAGCAGTTCAAGCTGTTTGCGGGTGAGCATTTTGAGCCCTTTCAAAGACAGAATCGGAACATATCCAGCACACACATAGCATGTTCCGATATTGTTCTGCAAGTGTATCCCTTCCGGGCCAGAGCGGGCCGAAAGGCAGGTGAGCGCAAAGAGAGTGAGAAACAGGATCATCATCATGGCCCCTACATAGCGGGGCGAAGTTCCGATGTCAAGCTTTAAATCCTAGTATGGTTGTTTACTCATAGATCAAGCAGCAGCACTGCAACTTTCTCACCCGCCCTGACCGCACCGCCATGGATTGGCCGGATGATCAGGCACTGCGCCTTTTGCATGGTTTTCTGCATGGATGAGTCCTGCTGCGCAAAAGGTGTTGCCGTCCGCAAACCGTCGGCGTCAACGTCAAGCGTCGCCCGCACATAATCCTCGCGCCCGTCATTGGCGGGCATGTCCTGACCGAGAATTGCCAAAGTTTCCACGTCGAACGGCGGAAGGCCAAGAAGTGCGGCGACCAGTGGTTTCAAAAAAAGTTGCGCCGTCACCAGCGCCGACACAGGGTTTCCAGGCAACCCCATCACGTGCGTTCTGCCCCTCCGGCCATACATGAAGGGCTTGCCCGGCCGCATAGCGATCTTCCAAAACCCGATTTTTACACCGCAAGCCTTGAACGCCGCCTGCACAAAGTCGTGGTCCCCGACAGAAGCGCCACCGGTGGTCAGCAGGATATCGGCTGAAAGTCCCTTCTTTACGGCGGCAATGGTCGCCTTCAAACTGTCGCGCACGATGCCAAGGTTGACGACTTCTGCGCCAAACCCCTGCGCCATGGCCGCAAGGGCATGGCTGTTCGAGGAATATATCTGGTCAGGCCGCGCCTTTGCACCCGGCAGCACCAACTCATCACCCGTCGCAAACAGCACAATGCGCGGTTTCTTCCGTACACGGAGCAAAGCCGCATTGCCCGCCGCTGCTAGGCCAAGGTCGCGGGGCCGCAGCACGATTCCCGCCGCCAGCAATTCATCGCCATTTCCAAAATCCAGTCCCACGCGGCGGATGTGCTTGCCCGCCAATGGTGCTTCGAGAATGGTGACCGCGCCATCAAGGCGCGTGGTGTTTTCCTGGATCACAACGGTGTCGGCACCGGCGGGCAGGGGGGCTCCCGTGAGAATGCGGACGGTTGTTCCAACGCTGACCTTCCCTTTGAACTGGTGCCCCGCCGCCGATATTCCAATGATTCTGAGCGTTGAAGGCAGCCGCGTCACATCGTCTTGCCGTACTGCATAGCCATCCATGGCCGAGGCCGCGAATGGCGGTTGGTCACGTTTTGCAAAAACCGCTTTTGCCAAAACCCGGCCAAGCGCATTTTCAATTGCAACAGGTGCCATGCCAAGCGGCTTCACATCAGCCACGACCAGCCTCTGCGCTTCTTTGACGGGCGTGAGCGCCATGGCCTAGTCAGCCTTGAAGGTGCCGGACTTGCCTCCGGATTTTTCGACAAGCCGCAAATTGCCGATGATCATGCCCCGGTCCGCAGCCTTGAGCATGTCATAAATCGTGAGGCAGGCGGTCGCACAGGCTGTCAGCGCTTCCATCTCGACCCCAGTCTTGCCCTCGACCTTGACCGTCGCTTCGACATCGATGAAGGCGTCGCCAAGTTCAAATTCAATGTTCGCTTTGGAAATCATCAGGGGGTGGCAGAGCGGAATGAGATCGGATGTTTTCTTGGCCGCCATAATGCCGGCAATGCGTGCCGTCGCCAGAACATCGCCCTTCTTTGCAGCACCTGTCGTGACAAGCGCCAAAGTCTCCGCCTTCATCTCGATCCGCGCCCGGGCCGTGGCACTGCGCGTGGTCACGTCCTTGGCCGACACATCGACCATATGGGCCTGGCCCTTGTCATCGAGATGGCTGAGTTTGCTCATGGCTTTTTCAATATCGCTTTGGTGGCCGCTTGAACATCCGTCTGGCGCATGAGACTTTCACCAATCAGGAAAATATCGACGCCGACCTTTGACAAGCGCGCCAGATCGGCGGGCGCAAACAAGCCGCTTTCCCCCACGATGATCCGGTCCTTGGGAACCAGCGGCGCCAGGCGCTCGGTGGTTTCAAGCGAAGTCTCGAATGTGTGGAGATTGCGGTTGTTGATGCCGATGAGGGCCGACTTCAACTTGAGTGCGCGCTCCAGTTCCTTTTCATCATGGACCTCAACCAGCACATCCATGCCATAGAAGATTGCCGCCTCTTCAAGTTCATTGGCAAGACCATCGCCGATCATCGCCATGATGAGGAGTATGCAATCAGCACCCCACGCCCGCGCCTCCGCCACCTGATAGGTATCGAGCATGAAATCCTTGCGCAGCGCCGGAAGCTTGCAGGCCTTGCGCGCCTCGGTCAGGAATTGTGGTGCGCCCTGAAAACTTGGTGCGTCCGTCAACACCGAGAGACAGGCCGCACCGCCAAGTTCATAATCCTTTGCAAGGGCAGGGGGATCGAAGTCGGCGCGGATCAGGCCCTTCGACGGCGAGGCTTTCTTGATTTCGGCGATCAGCGCCCAGTGCCCGGCGGCAACTTTGGCATCCAGCGCTTTTTTGAAACCGCGCGGTTTCGGTTGCGCCTGGGCATGGAGGTCAAGCGACGAAAATCCGATCACCCCCTTGGCCCTGGCCACTTCCTCGCGCTTGTAGGCGGCGATATGGTCAAGGATGGTGGTCATCCGCGGTTCGTCACGTCGATCAGGCGTGCGAGCGCCATTTGTGCCGCACCAGACATGATGGCCCCCCGCGACATAACAACACCTGCCGCAAGATCAGCGGCCTTGCCCGCCACGACCAGTGCCGCACCCGATGTCAACAGGGCCGCATCGGCAAAAGCCGAAGCCTCGCCTGCCAGCACGCGCCTCAAGGCCTTGGCATTGTGTTCGGCATCGCCGCCCTTCAGGTCATCGGCAGAAGAGCGTTTCAGTCCTGCCGATTCAGGGGTGATCTCAAATGAACGGACAACGCCGTTTTTGAGCTCGGCAATGAATGTCGTCCCCGATGGCACGATCTCGTCGAAGCCGCCTTCGCCGTAACAAATCCAGCAGGCTTCGCATCCGAGGTTCTTCAGGACATGGGCGAGAGGCTCGACCCAAGATTTGGCGTAAACGCCGGTGACCTGGCGTTTAGCGCCTGCCGGATTCGAAAGCGGTCCCAGTAAATTGAAAATTGTCCGCGTTCCCAATTCAACGCGTGTCGGCCCCACATGCTTCATCGAGGAATGATGTTGTGGCGCAAACATGAAGCCAAGGCCCGCTTCTGCAATGCTCCGCGAAATGACCTCGGGGCCAACATCGAGCTTCACACCCAAGGCCATCAACACGTCGGCCGCACCCGACCGCGAGGAAAGCGCCCGGTTGCCGTGCTTGGCCACTTTCAAACCCGCACCCGCCGCAACAAATGCCGCACAGGTCGAGATGTTATAGGAGCCGGAGGCATCCCCGCCTGTTCCCACAATGTCGATGGCGTCAGGTGGTGCCGCCACGCGCAGCATTTTCTCGCGCATCACTTCGACGGCACCGGTGATCTCATCGACACTTTCGCCGCGCACCCGAAGCGCCATCAAAAGCCCGGCTATCTGCGAAGGTGTTGCCTCACCCGACATCAACACGTTGAAGGCGCTGCGCGCTTCGTCGCGCGACAACGATTTGCCGTCGGCAGCCTTGGCAATCAGGGGTTTGAGTTCGCTCATCGCTTGACACCCGCCAGATCGAGAAAGTTCTTGAGAATGGCATGACCATGCTCGGATGCAATGCTTTCCGGATGGAACTGCACGCCGTGGATGTTCTTGGTTTTGTGTTGAAGACCCATGACCAGTCCATCGGTTTCAGCCGTCACCTCGAATTCGGTGGGCAAGGTTGCGCGGTCAACAATCAGTGAATGATAGCGCGTGGCGCTGAAACCATCGGGAACACCGGCAAAAATGCCTGTGCCCGAGTGACTGACCTGCGAAGTCTTGCCGTGCATTTGCGTCGGTGCCCGGACGACGGTACCGCCAAAGGCTTCGCCCATGGCTTGCATGCCAAGGCAAACACCGAACACCGGAATCTTGCCCGCTGCCTCCTTGATGAGGTCGACGATGATGCCGGCCTGCGAAGGCGTTCCCGGGCCCGGTGAAATGACGATTGCCTCCGGCCGCGACGACATGACCTGGCCCACGCTGATATTGTCGTTGCGGTGAACCACGGCTGCCGCACCAAGATCACCGAGGAAGTGATAGAGGTTCCAGGTGAAGCTGTCATAGTTGTCGATGAGGATGATCATTGGCCCCTCGTGGCGCGTCCGGCAAAACGCACGGCTTCCTCGGCGGCGCGGAACAGCGCCTTGGCCTTGTTGATGCATTCCTGATATTCATTTTCCGGAACGCTGTCGGCAACGACTCCGGCTCCGGCCTGCACATACATTTTGCCGTCCTTGACGACAGCGGTGCGCAACACAATGCAGGTGTCCATTTCACCGTCGGCAGAGAAATAGCCAACACACCCCGCATAGACACCGCGCTTGTGCCGCTCCAATTCGTCGATGATTTCCATGGCCCGGACTTTGGGCGCACCGGAAACTGTGCCTGCCGGAAAACCGGCGACGAGAGCATCAATCATGTCATGTTTCGGGTCAAGCCTGCCTTCGACATTGGAAACGATGTGCATGACCTGGCTGTAGTATTCGAGAATGAATTTGTCGGTGACGTTGATAGAACCGATTTCAGCGACGCGGCCGACATCATTCCGGCCGAGGTCAAGCAGCATCAGGTGTTCGGCGCGCTCCTTCGGGTCAGCCAGAAGTTCGGCGGCCAATTCCCGGTCCCTTGTTGGTGTTTCGCCACGTGGCCTGGTTCCGGCTATGGGCCGGATCGTCACCTTGCCATCACGCACCCGCACCAGGATTTCGGGGCTTGAACAGACAATCGCAAAACTGTCGAAGTTCAGATACACGAGAAATGGCGAAGGGTTGACGCGCCGCAGCGCCCGGTAAAGTGAAAAGGGTGGCAGGGTGAATGCGGTCTCGAAGCGCTGCGAAAGCACCACCTGGAAAATGTCGCCCGCTGCAATGTAGTCCTTGGCTTTGAGAACCATGGCCTTGAAATCTTCGGGCGGGGTGTTCGAAATCTGCGGCTGCAACGGCGGCGTATCGTTTTCGCGCAACATCATGTCGAGCGGCCGGTCGAGCGCGTCAACGACTTCCGAAATCCGTTCCTGGGCCCGCGAATAGGCAAGTTTCGCAGCCACGCCTTTTTCAACATAGACGGGGGCCGTGACCGAGACCTCGTCGCGCACACTGTCGAAGATCGCCATGACCGTGGGGCGGATCATGATGGCGTCGGGAACATCGAGCACATCGGGGTTCTGGTTTGGCAAATGCTCCATCCAGCGCACGCAGTCATAACCCAGGTAGCCAAATACTCCCGCCGCCATGGGCGGTGAGTCCTCGGGCAATTTGATCTGGCTCTCGGCAATCAGCGCCCGCAATGCACTCAGCGGATCGCCGGCAACGGACTCATAAGGGCCATCGGGCCTCGACAAGGCACGACGGTTGATCGACGAGCTTTTGCCATCGGCCTTCCAGATGATGTCAGGGTTGAGGCCGATGATCGAATAACGCCCGCGCACCGCGCCGCCTTCGACGGATTCAAGCAGAAACGAATAGCGGGCATTGCGGCCAAGCTTCAGCATCGCCGAAACCGGCGTCTCAAGGTCAGCCACCAGCCGCGTCGACAGGATTTGCGACTCCCCGCGCTCATAGGCGCGCGCAAAGTGATCGTAGTCTGGCGAAACGTTCATGGCGGATTTACCGTGACGCCCCGCGGATGGTTAGCCAAAGCGCTTCGTTGATGGCGAGATCGGAATTCCGGCGCACGGATTTCAGGTAGGCATCGGTGAGATCGCTGCCAAGTCCTGATTTTGCAAGATCCGAAACTTCCTTCACATCGGCAGAAGCGGCGTTGAAGATTGGCACATTGACCTTCGTCACCTCGATGATGCGCGCTGTCTTGCCATCGCCATCGAGTGACCAGGTCAGCTTGCCTTCAGCCGCGCTGAACAGGGCCGTCGTCGCAAGCCCGTCAAATTCCTCCGAGGTGTCAACGCGTTTCAATCCGGTGACGGTTTTGATGTCAGCCGCTGTTTCCGGGGCGAGCGTGTCGATCTTGGTTGTGGCACCGGCTTTTTCAATCAGTGCCTTGGCCTTGTCGGCTGCGAGGCTGCGGAGCTTGCCCACGACAAAATCGGTTTTGACCCTGTCCTTCACCTCGTCAAGCGGCCGAAGGGCCGACGGGATGACTTCGCGCACCTCATACCAGACATAGCCGTCGTTGATGCTGAGGGCATCAGCTTCAACACCGACGTCGCTGTCAAAGGCCGCCTTGATCACATCCGTCTGGCCGGGAATGGTGACGGCCTTGCCGTCACGATCAAGTCCAACGGCGCTGACGGCTGGCAGAACCGTAAAGGGCAGGCCGGCCTTGCCGGCAATTTCCTCAAAACGCGTCTGGTTTCCACGGGCCTCTTCAATGGCGTCATAGATCGACTGGATCTCATCCTTTGCCCTGTCGAGTTGCAGGTCGGTCATCAGCACGTCGCGCACATCGGCGAGCGGTTTCTGGAACGACGGCGTGATTTTGACAACTTTCAGGATGGCATTGGCAAGGTTGCCCTTGACGGGCTGGCTGACCGCACCTTCGGCGAGGGCAAAGGCGGCTTCACCGATCTTGCCGTCAATAAAATCCGGCTTGGACAGGTTGGCGAAGGTGATGTCACTTTCCTTGGCTTTGAGCTCCCCGGCGATTTTCATGAAGTCTTCACCTGCGTCGAGGCGTTTCTTGGCTGCTTCGGCCGCCGTCATGTCCGGGAAAGAGAGTTGTAAAATGGTGCGTTTCTCCGGTGTGAAAAAATCGGGTTTGCGCGTTTCATAGGAGGCATTGATGTCGGCGTCGGAAACGCTGATCCGGCTGGC
>JANNFZ010000088.1:0-2430 GCA_031380375.1 Hyphomicrobiales bacterium | reverse complement strand
CGAATTTCGGCATCGAGCTTTTTCAAATCGTCTTCGCTGGCACGATTGGACTTGAGCAACCGGGCCTTCACTTGTTCAATCGGGTCGTGTTCCTCGCGCATTTTCTGCACCTCTTCCTTGGTGCGGTATTTGGCAGGGTCCGACATGGAGTGGCCACGATAGCGATAGGTCATCATTTCGAGAATATAGGGACCCTCGCCGGCCCGGCAATGTTGCGTGGCACGATCGGCCGCGTCCTTCACGGCGCGCACGTCCATGCCGTCAACCTGCTCGGCCGGAATGCCATAGGCTTCACCGCGGGCCCCAAGTGACTCCGCTTCAGCCGTGGACCGGGAGGCCGCCGTACCCATGGCATAGCGGTTGTTCTCGATCACAAAGATGCACGGCAATTTCCAGATCGAGGCCATGTTGAAGGTCTCATAGACCTGGCCCTGGTTGGCAGCGCCATCGCCAAAGTAGGCCATGGAAACATTTTTGTTGCCGCGATAGCGGTTGGCAAAAGCCAGACCTGCCCCCAGCGGCACTTGGGCGGCGACAATGCCATGCCCGCCATAGAAATTCTTTTCCCGGCTGAACATGTGCATGGAGCCACCCTTGCCCCTGGAATAGCCGCCCTGGCGGCCTGTCAACTCGGCCATGACGCCGGCAGGGTCCATTCCGCAGGCGAGCATGTGCCCGTGGTCGCGGTAGGAGGTGATCACCTGGTCGCCAGGAATGGCCGCCATCTGCATGCCGACTACTACGGCTTCCTGGCCGATGTAGAGGTGGCAGAAACCACCGATGAGCCCCATGCCATAGAGTTGGCCCGCCTTCTCCTCAAAGCGGCGAATGAGCAGCATGTCACGATAAGCCTGCAATTCCTCAGCTGCGCCAAGCCCGGCATTCTCAAGATCCGATGCCTTGGCACCTTTCCCGGACTTCTCGCCTTTGCGCGCCAGATAAGCTGACTTGACCGCCATGCCTTGTCTCCCGAATTTGACCGAGGCATAGCATCTAAAGGCTTGTGTGCATTGCAAAAAATATGGATTAACTTGATTTTGGTTTATCGAGTGGAAATCACAAAGGATTATTCTGAGGATTATTCCGTAAAACGCACGATCAACTCATTGGGCCGGGCCAATTCCAATTGGCTGCGGGCCAGCTCTTCCAGCATATCCGGGTCAACGCTTTCCGGTCGCATGAGCGAAACCTTGCCCTCAAGGCCCGCCTTGGCAACCATTGCCACAGTGAGTTCGCCTTCAAGCTTTTCAACATTGGCTGCAAGGTTGGCAAGATGCTCATAGCCGCGCGGGCCTTCAAAGGCGTGCCAAGCGAAATAGCCGAGTAAAACAAGGCACCCAAGGGTCACCAGCCAGTCGAATCTTTTGAGGCGCTTGAACATGTGAATGCCAGTGATGGAGCGGCAATGGTTAACTGATCGTAAGCAATTCTGTAGCCACCGCAATCACACTTGATTTTTCACCGTCAAGCGCCGATTTATGAACAATGTTGTCAAGCAGCCGCTTTGTCGTTGCCATCCACGCCCTGTCGGTTCTGGCCCGCCAGTCCGGCAAGGGCCCGGTTTGCTCGAATGTCATTGCTGACAGCGTGCACACCAACCCCGTGGTCATCCGCCGCCTCATGTCGGAACTGGAAACAGCCAAGCTCGTCGTGGCTACCGCTGGGCGTGCTGGTGGTTTTTCGCTGGCCCGAGGAGCCGACACGATATCGCTCGCCTGCATCTACAGCGCTGTGGAAAACGACGCGGTGTTCCGCATGCGCAAGACTGACCCTGACGCCACCTGCCCCGTGGCAGCGCAGCTCAGCGAAGTGTTGGGACCTTCATTCAAGGCCGCCGAACACGCCATGGTGCAGTCGCTGCGCCAGACCACACTGAAAGACGTGGCCCACGCCATCCATTAAGTCAGACTTTGTCAGGCCCTCATCATCGCCCTGCCCTGATACTGGGCTGAGGTTCCGAGTTCTTCCTCACTGCGCAGGAGCTGGTTGTATTTCGCCAACCGGTCGGAACGGGCCAGTGAACCGGTCTTGATCTGCCCACAGTTGGTGGCAACGGCGAGATCAGCGATCGTCGAATCCTCAGTTTCACCGGAACGATGCGACATGACGGCGGAATAGCCGGCCTTGTGGGCCATCTCGACGGCCTCGAGCGTTTCAGTGAGTGAACCGATCTGGTTCACCTTCACGAGGATTGAATTCGCGACACCTTTCTTGATGCCGTCCGAAAGGCGCTTGGTGTTGGTCACAAAAAGATCATCACCGACCAACTGGGTTTTGTCGCCGATGAGATCAGTCAGTTGTTTCCAGCCATCCCAATCGTCCTCCGACAAACCATCCTCAATTGAAATGATGGGATATGACTTTGCCAGCTTGGCGAGATAGGCGGCCTGCTCGGAGACCGAACGCGTGACCCCCTCGCCTTCATAGACA
>JANNFZ010000087.1:0-1579 GCA_031380375.1 Hyphomicrobiales bacterium | reverse complement strand
TTGCGTCGGCATAGAAAATTTTCTTTTGGTGGAGATCAAGTTGAATGGTCACATTGCGCGATGGATCTTTCAGATAGACTGACCAGTCATCCCGACCCGTTTCGGTGAAGGTGAAACCTGCGTTGCCGGTGGCATCAATTTCAACCCAGCCGGTAGCCAGTTGCCGGAACATACCCTCGGAATGCCGGACCTCACCAACAGTGTAGCCATTTATATCTGCCGCCATTGGCTGGTTGGCGGCTGATGCCGACAAGATTTCATAAAGCGGAAATTTTTGGTTGCTTGCGTCGGCATAGAAAATTTTCTTTTGGTGGAGATCAAGTTGAATGGTCACATTGCGGGTTGGGTCTTTCAGATAGACCGACCAATCGTCGCGGCCGGTTTCCGTGAATGTGAAGCCAACTTTGCCGCCTGCATCAATTTCAACCCAACCACCGGGACGTTGCTGAAACAGGCCCTCAGCATGGCGCACTTCACTGACACTGCGGCCATTGAGGCCTGCCACGATGTTTGGAGCAATTGCCTGACTGCTGGCGGCTGATGCCGACAGGATGTCATAGAGCGGAAATTTCTGGTTGCTTGCGTCGGCGTAGAAAATCTTCTTTTGATGAAGATCAAGTTGAATGGTCACATTGCGGGTTGGGTCCTTCAAATAGACCGACCAATCATCGCGGCCCGTTTCCGTGAATGTGAAGCCAACATTGCCGCCAGCATCAATTTCAACCCAACCGTTGGATCGTTGCTGGAACAAGCCCGCAGAATGCCGGACTTCAACTACATTCGTGCCGTTGACTATTGTGGTGCCGGCTTGCCAATAAAGTGAGCTTGATCCTTGTTCGATCTTCGGCACCTGCAAAGCGGAGATCGTATTCGCATGGGCCGGAAAAACTGCGAACATCGTCCAGAAAGCGAGGCCCAGGGTCTTTGCAAGAGCGGCACCTGATTGTGAAATTCGCATTTTACTCTCCATTGTCCGGGTGATTTGTTCAACTTCCAAGGCGCTCTCGTCCATCGCAAACTGCATTGGTCTTATGGGATGCAGTTCTTGATCCGGTCAAGCACAGATTTCCGGGCTATTCATCAAACCATGTCAAGAATTTGAAATAAAATCGTTTCCAGCAAACTCTTGCCGCAAAAACAGAGACATCTTCGCTCCCTGTTTCCTCACCGCCCTTAGCCACGCCTCGAAGGGCTCGTTGGCGCAGAGCTTGTGGCCATCCTTCGAGGCGTGGCTACGGGCTCGCACCTTGGGACGACGGCCAAGGGATATGAGCATCTCAATCCAAGCCGCCTGTTTTGACAAAGTTTACTGAATCGCCCTGAACTGCGTGCGGATCCAGCGCCTCTGGTGCCTTGCAGCCTCTTAGCGCGGGCTTCCAACCCGCAGTGCGTCCGAGGTGCGACCAGCCGCTCACCTTGTAAGCGGTGCCTTGATAGAAGCGGGGATCGACGAAGGTCTCGACCAGAACGATCGGATGTCCCCAGCACTTCTCCGAGTCCTCGGTGATGTGCCCCTGCATGAGCTTCATTAAGCTTGTGATCAGGTTCGGTGAATGTCGCTCGGGTAGGACCAGCAGAC
>JANNFZ010000057.1:0-6606 GCA_031380375.1 Hyphomicrobiales bacterium | reverse complement strand
TTCCTCTGGATGACCATCCAGTTCCTGTTCAAGGGCTATGGCATCTGGGCTGAGGGCGGCCCTGCGGGTCTCGTGCAACAGTATCTCCTCGCTGTGCTCGAACCCTTCGGCACGCTGTGGTTCATTTATCTGCTCCCGGTTTTCTTTGTGGTGACGAAACTGACGCGCCCCCTGCCGCCGCTGTTGGTTTTTGCCGTCGCGGCAGCTCTGGAAATCCTGCCCATTCACACGGGCTGGATCATGGTTGACGAATTTGCCGCCCGCCTTGTCTATTTCTATGCAGGCTATTGGTTGGCGCGCCCCATCTTCCGCTTTGCCGATGACATGCAGAGCCTGACGACGCCCGGACTATTGGCGGCCCTGCTGATCTGGGCCGTGGCCCACACGCAAGTTTTCCGCGCCGATCTGGCCCAGTTACCCTTCGTCGGCCTTGCTCTCGGGCTTGTCGGCACCGCTGCCGTCATTTCGGCTGGCGTGTTGCTGACACGTTTCCGCGCCGGTGCCGCGCTCCGCTATCTCGGCAAGAATTCCATTGTCGTCTATCTTGCGTTCTTTGTCTTCATGGCGGCGGCGCGGGTGCTTGCCTTGAGGTTGGCACCGCAACTGGGGCCTGATGTGATCTCGCTTGGCGTAACCGCAGTGGGCGTCATTGGACCAGTGTTCTTGTTCTTGATGACCCGCAAAACCATGCTCAAATATCTTTTCCGTCGCCCCGCTTGGGCAAAACTGGAAACCAGGCCCAAGGTCTGGCACAGTGCGGGCCATGACCAAGCCCTCGCAAGACCTCAAAGCCGGTGACCATCTCTACCTGATCGATGGATCGGGCTTCATCTTCCGGGCCTATTTCCAGTCCACCAACCAGGACCCGAAATACAACAGCCGCTCGGATGGCCTGCCGGTTGGAGCTGTGCGCCTGTTCTGCAACATGCTGTGGAGCCTCGTGAAGGGCAAGACCATCACGCCGCCGCCCACCCACATTGCCGTGATTTTTGACTATTCCTCGAAATCCTTCCGCACGGATTTCTATCCCCAATACAAGGCCCAGCGCCCCGATCCGCCAGCCGACATGCGGCCGCAATTTTCGTTGATCCGCCAGGCGACGCGGGCTTTCAACCTGCCCTCCATTGAAATGGAAAACTACGAGGCTGATGATTTGATCGCCACCTACGCCCGCTTGGCGGTTGAGGCGGGGGCCACCTGCCGCATCGTCACCTCCGACAAGGACATGATGCAGCTTGTCAGACCCGGTGTTGATATTTTCGATCCCGGCAAGGAAAAAGTGGTGAGTGATGCCGAGGTGCTGGAAAAATTCGGCGTGACACCCGACAAGGTGATCGATGTGCAGGCACTTGCCGGCGACAGTGTCGACAATGTGCCGGGCGTGCCCGGCATTGGCGTGAAGACCGGTGCCGAACTCATCAACACTTATGGCTCGCTCGAAGTCCTGCTTGAGCGCGCAGGCGAAATCAAGCAACCTAAGCGCCGGGAAAATCTCATTGCCTTTGCCGAACAGGCGCGCATTTCAAAACGTCTGGTGACGCTTGAAACCCACGTGCCCGGTGTTGTGCCGGTGGGAAGCTTCGCCGTTGATCAACCCCGCGCCTCGGAACTCATAGGCTTTTTGAAAGCCATGGAATTCACGACGATTACCAAGACCATTGCCGCAGCCCTTGATGCCGATATCGCAGCAATTGAGCCTGTCGCCGTCGAGATCAAGCACTGGCCGCCGGAAGGCGGCGTGGAAATTTCTTCTCCTGAATCGTCATTCCCGCGCAGGCGGGAATCCAACGTGGCGACAAGCACCGAATCCGAAGCAAATTTGGATTCCCGTTTGCACGGGAATGACGTGGCGGGGGAGGATCCCGCGGTCGCGATGGAGGCCCATCTCCGCGCCATCCCTGTGAAACACGCGGACTATGAAACCGTGACGACCATGTCTGTCCTCAAGGTTTGGATTGCAGCCGCCATGGATCAGGGCTTTGTGTCGGTCGATACCGAAACAAATTCGCTTGATGCCATGCAAGCCCAGATCGCCGGTGTTTCGTTGGCGCTGGCACCCGGCAAGGCCTGCTACATTCCCCTCAATCACAGGGCTGATGGCGGCGGGTTGTTTGGTGGCGAAAGGCTTGAGGGCCAACTTGCCGAGGCAGAAGCGCTCGCAGCGCTGAAGCCCTTGTTGGCCGCACCACATGTGCTGAAGATTGGCCAGAACCTGAAATATGACATGCTGCTCCTGAAGCGCCTTGGCCTGACGGTCGCCCCAATCGATGACACGATGCTCATGTCCTATGCCTTTGAATCTGGTGATGTGGGCCACGGCATGGATGAATTGTCCCAGCGCCATCTCGGCCACAAGCCCATTTCCTTCAAGGATGTGGCGGGGTCGGGAAAGAATGCGTTGACCTTTGATCGCGTGGCGCTGGACCGCGCCACACCCTATGCCGCCGAAGATGCCGATGTTACCCTGCGCCTATGGATGCTGTTCAAGCAGAAACTGCTCAAGGCCCGCAAGGTGACCGTTTATGAAACGTTGGAACGCCCGCTGGTTCCCGTGCTCATGGAAATGGAACACGAGGGAATCACGGTGGACCGCGCCGTGTTGCAGCGCCTGTCGTCGGAATTCGGCAATGCCCAAGTGAAGATTGAAGCCGGGATTTACAAATTGGCTGAAGGACAATTCAACATTGGTTCGCCGAAACAACTGGGCGAAATCCTCTTCGGCAAGATGGCACTGCCGGGCGGTCGAAAGACCGCGACTGGTGCCTGGAGTACCGATTCAGATGCGCTGGAGGATCTCGCAGGCCAGGGCGTCGAACTGGCCCGCCGCGTGCTCGACTGGCGGCAACTGGCGAAACTGCGCTCGACCTATACCGAGGCCCTGCCCAACTTCATTCATCCCGAGACGGGCCGCGTCCATACAAGCTATGCCATGGCCTCGACCTCGACCGGGCGTCTTTCTTCCACCGATCCCAATTTGCAGAATATCCCGGTGCGCAGTGAGGAAGGCCGCCGCATCCGCACGGCGTTCATTGCAAGTGCCGGACACAAGCTCATCAGCGCCGACTATTCGCAGATTGAATTGCGCGTCCTTGCCCATGTCGCCGATATTCCGCAATTGAAAAAGGCCTTCGCCGATGGCCTCGACATTCACGCCATGACGGCCAGTGAAATGTTCAACGTAGCCGTCAAGGACATGGATCCCGCGGTGCGCCGCCGCGCCAAGGCCATCAACTTCGGCATCATCTATGGCATCTCGGCTTTTGGCTTGGCGAACCAGCTGTCGATCAGCCGCGAAGAGGCGGGCGAATATATCCGCACCTATTTCAAACGCTTTCCGGGAATCCGCGACTACATGGATGCAACCAAGAAATTCGCCCATGACAATGGCTATGTCGAGACTGTGTTTGGCCGCCGCTGTCATTTCCCGCGCATTAAATCAACAAACCCCTCGGAGCGCGCCTTCCTCGAGCGTGCCGCCATCAATGCGCCCATCCAAGGCTCGGCCGCCGATGTCATTCGCCGCGCCATGATCCGCATGATGCCGGCTTTGGCCGAAGCAAAACTCGGGGGCCGCATGTTGCTGCAAGTGCATGATGAGTTGATTTTCGAAGTGCCGGATGGCGAAGTGGAAGCAACACTGCCGGTGGTGCGCAAAGTGATGGAACATGCTCCCGATCCTGCCGTCAAACTAACAGTGCCCCTGCAAGTCGACGCCCGCGCCGCCGCCAATTGGGACGAGGCGCATTAGATCAGCTGCTGATGCGATAGAACTTCTGCGCCGTGCCGCCAAAAACCTGTGCCATGTCTTTGGCACCGACAATGCTCATCGCCGCATCGTGCCAGCTTGCGTAGGTTCCATTCAGGTCAAGCACCGGCCAGTCCGAGCCCCACATGACACGGGAGGACCCGAAGCATTCAATGATGTGGGCTGCGTAGGGTCTCAGTGTTTCAATTGTCCAGCCGGGCTTTGCTTCCGTGGCGAGGCCTGACAATTTGCAAAACGCCGGCGTCGTCTTCGCAATCTTCGCGATCTTTGCAGCCCACTCATCGAAACGATTTTCGCGGATCACCGGCTTCATGCAGTGGTCAACGACAATGCGCATGTTGGGATAACGGTCGAAAAGCCGCTGGAAGGGATCGAGATGCAAAGGGTATCCCAGCGCGTCAAACGTGAGATCAAGATCGATGATCGCGTCATAAGCCCATTGCACGTGCGTGCGGTGCATCCACTCCGAATCAGCGAGATCCTGGATCATCGGGCGCACACCTGAAAATTTCGGATGCCTGGCGAAGCGTTCGAGATGCTTGAAGTCGTCGCGGTTCTCGAAATCGATCCAACCCACCACCTTGGCGATAAAGTCGGTCGCGTCCGCCAAGCCCAGCATGTATTCAGTTTCGTTGACGGTGGGGGCGGCTTGCACCAGCACTGTGCGGTCGATGCCATGCGCCCTCAAGTGTGCGGCCATGTCCCGGGGCGCAATTGGTTTGCGCAAGGGCTTGGCACCCTCGCTCTCCATCCAGCCATAGTCACCCCGCGCTGGATTCCAGAAATGCTGGTGGGCATCGATCTTCATTTGGGCACAGGGGCGCGCACGTCAATCAGGCCTTCTGCTTTCAGGTCTTTCCACAGGCCCTTCGGCAACCTCGCCGACATGGTCTTGAGGTTGATCGCCACTTGCGCCGGTGAAACAGCACCCGGAATGACCGACACGACGGAAGGATGGGTGAGCGGGAAGCGCAACGCCGCCTCCGGCAATCTCACCTTGTGTTTTTTGCACACGGCTTCGATTTTTTTGACACGATCAAGAATGTGTTGCGGTGCCGGGTCATAATTATACGTGGCGCCCTTGACTGCACCCGATGCAAGAATGCCGGAATTATAGGGCCCGCCCAGCACAATTCCTATGCCGCGTTCCTCACAAAATGGCAGGAAGGAATTGAGCGACGCCTCCTGTTCGAGAAGCGTGTAGCGCCCGGCCAGTAGGAAAAGATCAAAAGACGCGGCCTTGGCCAGCGTCTCGCAGACCTGCCACTCGTTGACGCCAGCTCCAATCGCTTTGACCACCCCTTGGGCGCGCAACTTGTCCAGCGCCCGGTAGCCTGATGAAAGTAATGTCCGCACATGGACATCGCGCACCGCTTCCGAGCCATGGGTGAAGACATCGATGTCGTGGACAAAGAGAATGTCGACATGGTCGAGGCCGAGGCGTTCCAGCGAAAATTCGAGTGAACGCATGATGCCATCATGGGTGTAGTCAAAAACTTCCTTGCGCGAGGGCGTGTCGAAGAATTTGCCGATGGCCGTGCGCTCAGGCGGAGGGCACACCTGCATGAGACGCCCGACTTTGGTTGAGATTACATAGTCGCTGCGCTTTCGCCCACGCAGGAAACGGTTGAGCCGCGTTTCCGACAGGCCAAGTCCGTAAAGCGGTGCTGTATCGTAATAGCGGATGCCACCCTTCCATGCCGCGTCGAGTGTGGCGTCGGCATCTTTCTCCGGGACAGCGCGGTAGAGATTTCCCAAGGGAGCTGTGCCAAAGCCCAATTCGGTGAAGGAAATGCTGGCACCCGACGGGGCGGTGAAGTTTCGCTTTTTCATGGGGCCTCTTCGAAAGCTCTGTTGTTTTCGCCGAATTTGGCGTCTATTGAACTGTTATATCAGTTTGAGCACACATCACCATGGACAAATCGCCAAGACAAGCCCCCGCCGCCTTGCGCCTGCATGGGTCCGACAATGTGCTGGTCTCCACCCGCATCATTGACAAGGGTGAAAGCGTGGAAGGCGTTGTGACAATTGCCAAAATCATGCGCGGCCACAAGATGGCGGCATCATCAATCACGCAAGGCACACCGATCCGCAAATTCGGCCAGATCATTGGTTTTGCCAAAAATGACATTGCACCCGGCGACTGGGTGCACGAGCACAATGTTGTCATGGGCGAATTGTCCCACGATTATGCCTTTGCCGAAGCCGCCCGAGACGAAGTGATCCTGCCGGAAAATGAACGCGCCACGTTCCAGGGCTATCGCCGCAAGAATGGCAAGGTCGGCACGCGCAATTACATCGGCATCATGACATCGGTGAATTGTTCGGCAACGGTTGCCTCCCACATCGCCAAGGAGGTGGAGCGTTCCGGCCTTCTCAAGGACTATCCCAATATCGACGGTGTGGTGGCGCTCACGCAAGACAACGGCTGCGTCATCGACTATCGCGGCGTCATCTTCGATACCTTCAAACGCACCGCCTGGGGCTATGCCACCAATCCCAACATGGGCGGCGTGATGATGGTGGGCTTGGGTTGCGAAGGCTTCCAGATCCCGCGTTTCAAGGAAGCCTACAAGGTGGAGGAGGGCGACACCTTCCGCACCATGACGATACAGGAAACCGGCGGCACCCGGAAAACCATCGAGGCTGGTGTTGCGGCGGTCCGTGACATGCTGCCCCATGTCAACAATGTGAAACGAGAGACGTGTTTGGCGTCCGACCTCATTCTCGCTCTGCAATGTGGCGGCTCCGATGGCTATTCCGGCATTACCGCCAATCCTGCCTTGGGCGCTGCCGTCGATCTTTTGGTGAAACACGGCGGCACCGCCATCCTTTCGGAA
>JANNFZ010000054.1:0-4258 GCA_031380375.1 Hyphomicrobiales bacterium | reverse complement strand
TCAACCAATGCTTGATCGACAGTTTTTTCACCAGAGAGAGCTGCTGCGAAAATTTGGCTGACAGTGGTGCCAAGATCCGCAAATTCCGGAATGGCAATCCACTGTGCGCCGCTGTAGGGCGTTGGTTGTGACGAAGGCTGTGCTGAGTTCACTGACAAAATAGCGTCAAGGGTCATTTTTGCAAATGGCACTTTTGCATATTCTGGGTTTGCATAGAGTGATGTGCGTGTGCCCGGAGGAACATTGGCCCAACCTTCTTTTGCAGCGACGATTTCAGTGTAGTGCTTGGACGTAGCCCAGCCTATGAACTTCTGTGCAGCTTCGGCCTTCTGTGTGCCAGCTGGAATTGCGAGCGACCAGGCCCACAGCCAGTTGCCACGGTTGCCGTTGCCCGTATCTGGAGCCAGCGCAAAACTGACTTGATCAGGGAACTTGGCTTGCTTTGGATCAATCAAGGCAGATGCTGAAACAGTGGCGTCAATCCACATGCCGCATTTGCCGGCAAGGTAAAGTGCCATTGTTTCGTTGTAGCCGTTTGTTGAAACGCCTGGAGGGCCGCTTTCCTTCATCATGTCAACGAAGAAGGTCATTGCCTTCTTCCATTCTGGTGAATCGAATTGTGGCTTCCAGTTTTCATCAAACCAACGTGCGCCGAAAGCGTTTCCAAGGGCGCCTTGAACAGCACCGCCTTCGCCCCAGCCTGGTTTGCCGCGCAAGCAAATGCCATAGATTTCTTTGTCTTTGTCGGTGACTTTTGCGGCAATGGCACGAACTTCATCCCATGTCGGCTTGTCCGGCATTTTCATGCCAGTCGCAGCAACGAGATCCTTACGATAGAAGATCATTGAGCTTTCAGCATAGAATGGTGCAGCCATCAGCTTGCCATCAACTGACAAAGCGCTGGCAATTGACGGGATCAAATCGGCTGGATCATCAACACCGGTGATAGGAACCAACCAGCCCTTTTTGCCCCAGATCGGAACTTCATAGGTGCCAATGGTGAGAACGTCGAACTGGCCGCCCTTGGCAGCAATGTCGGTCGTGACTTTTTCACGCAGGACGTTTTCTTCCAGGGTCACCCATTCCAGCTTGATGTCCGGATTGGCGGCCGTGAAATCATCGGTCAGACCCTGCATGCGGATCATGTCACCGTTGTTCACGGTGGCGATCGTCAGTGTGGTTTCAGCCAAGGCGGTGGTGGCCAGGGCCGCGAACATCATGGCGCTGAAAACGCCAGTTGCGATGTGCTTCATCTCGTTGATACCTCCCAAATAAGAAATGGGCGTTTGCCCATCTCTAGGGCAACTACTCACATTGGGCGAAGTAAGAGTCAATTAAGAATCGTGTTTTGCTTTGCACCAATTCGATTTTGCGATGCACAATCCGACAGTTCTGTTGACGTATTGCTCAGGATTCGAGCAGAAGCCCGGCCATGCGCTCATTGGTGATGAGGCCGTTGATGATCTGGCCTTCGAGTGCTCCAAGGACCGAGCGCAGGCGCTGCGGGGCCATGACAACGCCGATGACGAGGCGTTCGGCGGGCTGTTGCAGGGACACGCTCAACACACGGTCATTGGTCAGGCCGTCGATCATGCGGCCATTGCGGTCAAACACCCAGCCTGTGACTTCACCGACGGCGCCGGCCCGGACCAGTGCCCGGATTTCATCAGCCTTGACGAAGCCGTCGCGCAGCAGCGCTGCGTTTTCGTCGATGGTGCCAACGCCAACGAATGTGACATCGGCCTGGCTCGCAAGGTCGAGGACGTTGCGCAGGGACTTTTGCGCCAGCAGCAGGGATCTTTCATGAACCGTCGTGGCAATCACCGGCAGCGGCATGGGATAATGCGAAGCACGCACCCGGTCACCGATGCGACTCGCCGCGTCAAAGACCGTGGCCGAACCATCCGGCGCTATGTTGCCAACGAGCGAAACGACCTTGTGTTGCGGGCAGTCCATGGGACTGACCTGTTCGGCCATGGCACGCAGGGCGCGTCCGGTTCCCATGGCGGCGATGATGGGGTGCTGGGATTCGAAATAGCGTTCAAGTTCCGCCGCCGCCGTTTCGGCAATACCAAGCGTGTCGGACTTCGATTCAGGATCAAAGGGAACCACCTCGACCTTTTGCAGATTGAAGCGTTGTTTCAGGCGGTCCGACAGGGCAAGGCATGAACCGAGGGGATGATCGAGCCTGACCTTGATGAGGCGCGCACTGATGGCCAATGACACGAGCCGTTGCGCCGATTGCCGGGACACGCCGAGTTTTCTTGCAATTTCATCCTGGGTGTTGCCAGCGATATAATAGAGCCAACCGGCACGCGCCGCATCGTCGAGCCTGTCAGTTTCAGTGTCTGGTTTGCGCGCCACGCGGTTCGTCTCCTTGGCCCGCAACCTAGCTTGTCGACTCGGCGCGGCATAGGCCCAGTTCGGAAAATGCTGAACGCAATTCCTGCATGTTTTCAATCACCCGGTCTGGTTTTACATCATCAGGCAATTTGTAACCTGCCTTGATGTGGGCACCACCGGCAAAATGCCAGACCTCCATGCCGGCTGCGTGTGCCGCCCTGATGCCCATTTCACTGTCCTCGATGACAAGGCATCGCGATGGTACAGTTTCCATGCTCGAAGCAGCGTGAAACAACAAATCTGGCGCGGGCTTGCCGTGAGCCACTTCAGAAGCTGTAAAACTTTTTCTCGCGAAATAATCTCCAAAGCCTGTCACCGAAAGTGATGTTGCCAATCGCTGCGGCGACGAACCGGTGGCGAGACAATAGGGGGTCAGCATGGCTTTTAGAACTTCCTCTGTGCCTGCCATGGCTTTCAGGTCGCGCACCATCCGGGTCAACAGCCGGTCACGGTAGCGGAGCTGGAAATCATCAGGCATGGGCCTGCCAAAGCGCAATTCGGCGCGGGCCGCCGCATTGGCAAAGCTGCGGCCCAGAAAATCGGTGCGGAAAATTTCGAAATCGATGGGCAGGCCGATTTCTTCCATCATGCCGAGGAGCACGGCTGCGCTCAGCATTTCACTGTCGACAAGCACGCCGTCGCAATCAAAAATGACGAGACTGATTTCGTCTTCTGGCCCTGAAGCGTTGCCCATGAAGTCGTCGTTGCCCGAAAATGTTGTCGGCTACCGTAGCCGCCACTCCGCGCCATCGCTACCGCTTTTTGGAGGGCCAATGCCGCGCGCCATGTTTTTGCGAGCCAGGTCAGAATTATGAATCTGCTGCCTGATCAAAGCAAATGGCTGGCCAGCCAGTAGAACACCGCCGCCAAACTTGCCGAGGCCGGAATGGTGATGATCCACGCCCAGATTATGCCCGTTGCCACGTTCCAGCGCACAGCCGAAGCGCGCTTTGCCGAACCGACGCCGATGATGGCGCCGGTGATCGTGTGGGTGGTTGAAACAGGAATGCCGAGATAGGATGCGCCGAACAGCGTGAAGGCACCCGCCGTGTTGGCGCAAGCCCCCTGCATGGGTGTCAGCCTGGTTATCTTCGAGCCCATCGTGTGGATGATGCGCCAGCCGCCCATCATGGTGCCGAAGCCCATCACCACGTAGCACGAAAGTATGGCCCAGTCAGGCACTGTGAATTCCTTGTAGACGCCATTTGAATAGAGCAGCACGGCAATGATGCCGGCGGTTTTCTGCGCGTCATTGCTGCCATGGCCCAATGAGTAGAGCGCCGACGAGACAAGCTGCATCTTGCGGAAGAAACCGTCTGCAAAGGACGGATTGACGCGCAGAAAAGTCCAACTCACCAGAATGACCATGAGGATGCCGAGGATGAAGCCGGTCATCGGCGACAGGACAATTGCATAGAGTGTTTTTGACAGGCCGCCCCAGACGATGGCCCCGAAACCCGCCTTGGTGACGCCTGCACCGACGATGCCGCCGACAAGCGCGTGCGACGACGAGGAAGGAATGCCGCCCCACCAGGTAATGAGGTTCCAGGCGATGGCCCCGGCAAGCGCGCCAAAGACCACGGCATTGTCGATCAATTCCGGGGAGACAATTCCCTTGCCAACGGTGTTTGCGACATGGGCATCGAACACGAAAAAGGCCGCGAAGTTGAAAAATCCGGCCCACAGCACCGCCTGCATTGGCCGCAGCACGCGGGTTGACACGACGGTCGCGATGGCATTGGCGCTGTCATGCATGCCATTGATGAAATCGAAGAACAGCGCCACGAAGATGAGCGCTGCAAGTGTGACATTGAAGGCCTGGAGATCCATGGCGAACGCCTGATCAGGCGTGTTC